>JANLOW010000033.1:0-9992 GCA_031366785.1 Bacteroidota bacterium
CCGCCTACAGAAATAAGAAAAGGCAAAGAACTTTTTGATTACCGTTCAAAGTATCTTCCCGGTCTTTCAAGAAAAATCACTCCGATTGAAGTGCCATATGAAAGCATTCAGCGAATAAGAAAAGAATGTGAAAGACTTTTCTTGTCATTAAATTTCAACGTGTATGCCCGTATCGATGGATTTGTAACGAAAGATGGAAAAATATTTTTAAACGATCCGAATACAACATCAGGAATGATGCCTTCTTCTTTCTTTTTTCATCAGGCTGCTGAGATCGGATTAAATCCTTCTCAGTTTCTCACATACATTATCCGCACTTCACTGATTGAACGTAAAAGTGATATGCAAAATAATTATCAATTGACATTGTTACTTTCCCGTTTAGAAAAAAACATCGATTTACTTAAAAAAAATTCAGAGAAAAAAATTCGCGTTGCTGTTATATTAGGAGGATATTCTTCTGAACGTCATATTTCTGTTGAGAGTGGAAGAAATGTTTATGAAAAATTATCATCTTCCGATAAGTATGCTCCCTTTCCTGTATTCTTAACCGGTTCTGATAATAATCACAAACTCTTCCAGATACCGGTTAGTCTGATGTTAAAAGACAATGCCGATGATATCAGCGAAAAAGCAATGCTTTACAATGTGCACGAAATTGTAAAGGAAATTATGATGCTTAGTGAAAAAATTACATCAAAATATACATCAGCACAAGATGTATTGTTTCCAAAAGTTATTACATACAATGAGCTGGCAGACATGGCTGATGTGGCTTTCATCGCTTTACACGGCCGACCCGGCGAAGATGGAGAAGTTCAAAGGCAATTGGAAAGAACGGGAGTTCCTTACAACGGATCTGGAATTGAATCATCAAAAATTACCATAAATAAATTTGAGACGAATGAAATACTAAAGAAGAATGGTTTTAAAGTAGCTTCTCATTCACTTATTAATTCTGATGACTGGAAAAAAAATAAAGAAAAAGTATTATCAGAAATTAAAACGAAATTTTCTTTTCCGCTTATTGCAAAACCTGTCGATGACGGATGCAGCAGTGCAGTAAAAAAAATTAAAAACATACAAGAATTATCATTATTTGCCGAAACTATTTTTAGGTCCGCCAGCGAAATTCCTGAAAAAGATGCCGTTCTTTTAAATCTAAAACCTAAAGAAGAATTTCCTCAAAAGCGTCAATTTTTAATTGAAGAGCTTATTAGTCCTGATGGTGCCAAACATTTTTTAGAAATTACCGGCGGACTTCTAACACGAATAAATAAAGATGGTAAAATAGAATATGAAATTTTTGAAGCGTCAGAAGCTTTATCGGGTGGAGATGTTTTATCATTGGAAGAGAAATTTCTTGCCGGAGAAGGACAAAATATTACTCCTGCCCGTTATGCTGCAGAATTAAAAGAGAGACAAAGGATTTCCGAGATTGTAAAAACAGAATTCAAACGCGCTGCTGATTTATTGCATATTGAAGGTTATGCTAGAATTGATGCATTTGTTCGTGTCTTTGATAATGGTAAAATCGAAACAATCTTTATTGAGATAAATTCACTTCCGGGAATGACTCCTGCTACCTGTATTTTTCATCAAACAGCTTTAGCCGGTTATAAGCCTTACGACTTCATCGACAGAATTTTAAATTACGGTATTCAAAAAAACAAAAAACCTGTTAAAACACTTTAAGAAATATATGTCATCCAATATTATCGAATTTTTAAAAAGCAGGATTTTTTTTCGAAACCTCATTTTTTTGTTATTAATAATAATAGTAGTTTTTTTCTCCTTGACTATTTTATTAAATAAATATACTCATCATGGCGAAAATGTTTCCGTTCCTGAGTTGAGAGGTAATAAAATATCTAAACTTGAAAAAATATTATTAACACATAACTTCCATTATAAAGTGGTCGATTCTTTGTTTGATGGAGAAAAAGAACCCGGCACTATCCTGGATCAGGATCCTGCGCCAAACAGTAAAGTCAAAGAAAACAGAACTATTTACCTTACCGTTAATGCAACACAACCTCCGGATGTAAAAATGCCTGATCTGGTCGATGTTTCCTTCAGACAAGCGGAAGCCATGCTTCAATCGTTCGGACTTATTACCGGTGATATTATGTACCGCTCAGATCTTGCAAAAAATGCTGTACTGGAACAGCTATATAAAAATAGAAATATTAAACCGGGAACTATGATTCCAAAAGGTGCAGTAATTGATTTGGTTTTGGGCGACGGACTTGGAGATATTGAGGTTCAGGTTCCGAATTTACTGGGATTAACTTTGGAAGATGCCAGGCAAATAATAAGAAAAGCTTCTTTATCCATTGGTAATGTTCAATATGATTCAGGCGTTACTGATTCATTAAATGCTAAAATATACTCTCAAAAACCTTCATTCGAAGACGGTATTACTCTTAGGCAAGGTGATAACGTTGATATTAGTCTTCGTTAAACCTTTTTCCTTAAGTCCTAGGCTTTATTCGTATTTTTACACCATCCCAATGAAAAAATTCAAATTTATCGTTTTCTCAAGTCTTCTGTTCATAATACATTCTATTGTTACCGGACAGGAAGTGACGTTTCCATTAAATATTAATCAGGCATTGATTAATCAGTCGAATAAAAATTTAATACAACAGAGACATTCTCAATTGGATGATACATTGTCTCTGCCTTTTGAAGACGATTTTTCAAGAGCCGGTGTTTATCCTTATGAAGGATTATGGCTCGATAGCGGCGTATACATTAATAATAATTATTCAGAACGACCTTTTACAATTGGCATTGCAACTTTTGATGGTTTGAATCAAAATGGTAAGCCCTATCAACCCGGTTCAAGTGAAGATTTTATTGCTGACTACCTTACATCACGTCCCATAGATCTTGTTGTTCCCCCGGAAGACACAACCGTTTGGATAAGTTTTTTTTATCAGCCTCAGGGATTGGGAGATATTCCGGAAGGCAAAGACTCACTTGTACTACAATTTAAGGATACAGGAAATGTTTGGAATACTGTTTGGAAAATAAATGGAAGAAGCGATACTGCTTTTCAACGCGTTAATATCAGGATTACAGATGATATATATTTATTTAAAGGATTTCAATTCAGGTTTTACAATATTGCTACTGTTAACGGCAATAGAGATCATTGGAACCTCGACTATCTGACTCTCAAAAAAAATACTATTGGAAATGCAGCCATCGTTGATAATGCTTTGCTTCGACCGCAGATTTCACTTCTTTCTGAATTTACTTCTATGCCTTATACTCATTATAAGCCATTAGGACTTTCTGCAATGAAATCTTCAATCGAAGACACGATTTATAATATTGATTACGGAAATGCAAGTTATACGGCAGCAATGGACATATCACAAAATGGAACTTCTATTTTTAACGGTACAACTGTTACTTCTACTCCCGTTCCGAATGTTTATATTCCATATTCCATTCCTCTGAATAATTTCTCCTTTCCAATTCAAAATACAGATAGTGCAGATTTTCTTTTTAAATCTTATTTCAGTCAACCCGGAGTTTTATCAAACAGCTACAATGATACAAGCTATCTTGATCAGCATTTTTATAACTATTACTCATATGATGATGGAAGTGCAGAAGTTGGTTATGGATTAACAGGAAATGTAGATGTATCCTTAGCTTATAAGTTTGATGTGAAAATTGCAGATACTTTAATAGGTGTTCAGATATTTTTTAATCCTACGGGAGAAAATGTAACGAATAAACTTTTTCAACTTACAGTATGGTCAAACATAGATCTTGGAAATAATCAGTCGATAGAAATGTACAGAATGATTAATCAGAAACCGGATACCGTTTTAGGAATTAATGGCTTTAGGACATATTTATTTGATACGACACTGGTTGTTGGTCCCGGAAATATTTGGGTTGGTATTATTCAGAATGAGCCTCAGTCGCTTTATGGAATTGGCCTCGATAGAAACACAGATTCACGTAGTAAAATGTATTACCATTTTGATGGAAACTGGTATCAATCCGATATCAAAGGATCTTGGCTAATCCGCCCAATATTCGGAAAAAAGATTGTCAATGTTTCTGTGTCCGAAGTTGAATCAAAAGCAACAAAGTTTTTGCTGAGTCCTAATCCTGCCAATAATACTTTTCATCTTGAATTTGAAAACAGAAATAATAAAATCTATGAATATCAGATTTTCAATTCACTGGGAGCTCTTATTCAGAAAGAAAAAATTAAATCATCCAAAAACATTGACATTTCAAGACTAAGTGCCGGAATCTACTTTGTCAGACTTTTAGATACTGAAAATAGATCTGCATCTATAGAAAAACTTTTTGTTCAATAACCCCCCCTGCCCCCCATGACCACAGAAGAATTAGAAATTACCGATCAGGATGAATTATATGAGCATCACCGCTTTATAATCGAAAAAGGTCAGGCAACCATACGAATAGATAAATGGCTTTTCAATCACATGCCTAATGTTAGTCGAAACAGATTACAAAATGCATGTGATGCAGGAAATATAATCGTGAATGGTAAAGAAGTACGGTCAAGTTATAAAGTAAAACCACTTGATACGATTCAGATTGTTTTACCGGAACCCGTTAGAGAAAAGGAATTAATTCCTCAGGATATTCCATTGAATATACTTTACGAAGATAATGACATTGTAATTATTAATAAGCAGGCTGGTTTAGTTGTTCATCCTGCTTTTGGAAATTATTCAGGAACGTTAATGAATGGTTTATTATTTCATTTCCAAAACCTGCCTGTAAGGAAAGGTAATTTAGACCGGCCGGGGCTTGTACATAGAATTGATAAAAATACTTCAGGATTACTTGTCATTGCCCGTTCTGAAATAGCAATGAATCATCTGGCAAAAGAGTTTTTTGATCGTACCATTGACAGAAAATATTTAGCCTTAGTATGGGGCGATTTTCAGGAAGATGAAGGAACTATTACAGGTAATGTCGGACGAAATCTTAAAGACAGAAAAATAATGGATGTTTTTCCCGAAGCTGATTATGGAAAACATGCTGTAACTCACTACAAAGTCATTGAACGATTCGGCTACGTAACTTTAATTGAATGTAAACTTGAAACCGGACGTACTCATCAGATTCGTGTTCATTTAAAATATATCGGACATCCGCTTTTCAATGATGAAACATATGGTGGAAACAGAATAATTAAAGGAACTACTTTTTCAAAATACAAACAATTTATTGAAAACTGTTTTGAAATATTACCCCGCCATGCGCTTCATGCCAAGACTCTGGGATTTATTCATCCAACTACCCGTAAAAAAGTTTTCTTTGACTCGCCTCTGCCTCCCGATTTAAATAGCTTGCTGGAAAAATGGAGAAACTATGCGAAGAATCGTTAGGTTGTGTGGGTGGTTGTTAGATTTTAGTCTTTAGATTTTAGATTTTAGAAATTAGATTTTAGATATTAGATATTAATTAATAGTTTTATTTTAAAAAAAAATTATATTTAATATTTAGATGGTTTGTTTTCTGCTACATCCGAATAATCCGTAACAACATTATAAAGCGTATCTCTTTCCACTGGTGTACGGCCGGTATGTTTAATAAGATCAACAAGTTGTTGAGTGGTAAGAACAGGATTTTGATCTTCAGCGCCTGCCATTGAATAAATTTTTGTTGAATCGTCGATGGTACCATCTAAATCATCAACACCGAACGATTGAGATAATTGCGCCGTACCTTGACCGATCATTGGCCAATAGGCTTTGATATGATTAAAATTATCAAGGTAAATTCGGGATATGGCGTAGTTACGAATATCTTCAATAATAGAAACCTCAGGAATATCAGACATTTCATTATCACCATTCCGGAATTTGAGAGGTATGAAGGTATTAAATCCGCCTGTTCTGTCCTGCAATTGGCGCAGCCTTTCCATATGATCTATGCGGTGTTTATACTCTTCAATATGACCATAAAGAATTGTTGCATTGCTATGTATTCCCAGGAGATGAGCCGCTTCATGAATATGAAGCCATTCTTCGGAAGAGCATTTATCGGCGCATATTTTTGACCGGATTTCAGCATCAAAAATTTCAGCACCACCGCCGGGTAATGAATCAAGCCCGGCAGACTTAAGCAGTTCTAGACCTTCTTCAACAGAGACTTTTGCTTTGCGAAACATGTATTCAAGTTCAACAGCTGTAAATGCTTTTATATGTAAATCTGTACGATGTGATTTAATTTGTTTTAATATAGAAGCGAAATAATGAAGATCCATTTTCGGATGAACTCCACCGACAATATGAACTTCAGTTACAGGTTTTCCGTCGTATGATATTACTTTATCAAGGATTTGCTCCGAAGTCAGCTCCCATCCTGCTTCCCGATTTTTCAATGTTCTTGAATACGAACAAAAATTACATGAAAAAACACAGATATTAGTCGGTTCAATATGAAAATTACGGTTGAAATAAGTTCTATTGCCGTTTTTTTTCTCTCGGATAAAATTAGCAAGTACCCCTAAAAAACCTACTTCTCCTTTTTCATAAAGCAACAAACCATCATCAAATGAAATACGTTTGTTATTGAGAACTTTATCAGCAATATGTTGCAAGGAAGGATTGTCACTTATCGAAGACATGTATATTTCCTGAGGTACATTCATATAAGAAGCAAATGTAAGGGTTTCTTTTAGAATCAAGAGACAAGAACCAAGAATTTAGAATCTAGTAAATTTAACACCCTTATAATAAATAATTCATGGTTCTTGTTTCTAATTTTTCATTTTTAGACAATATTTAAACTAAAAATCTCGTATATTGACTTACTAAATAATTATAAAAATTTCAATAACTTATAAATATGATTCGAATACTTTTGGTTGAAGATGAAGAACACTTACAAGAGGCCATTAAGCTAAATCTTGAACTTGAAGGATATAAAGTTGTTTCAACGGGTAATGGCATTCAAGCTGTTAAAATCTTTAAACAAGAAAGATTTAATCTGGTGATTTTGGATGTAATGCTTCCTGAGCTGGACGGTTTTGGCGTTTGTGAAGCAATCCGCCTTCATAATACAACAGTTCCTATTCTTTTTCTTTCAGCAAAAAATGCAAACGAAGATAAAATATTCGGATTAAAAAGAGGTGCTGACGATTATATGACGAAACCTTTCAATTTAGAAGAGTTTCTGTTAAGGGTGCATGCTCTTATAAAAAGAGGACTAAGCCTTGATGAGAAAAAGGAAATGAATAATGTTTTTCGTTTTGAAGGTAATGAGGTTAATTTTCTGACTTTCGAAATCATCGGTAAGGATCAAAATAAAATCCGACTAACCAAAAAGGAAATTGCTTTATTAAAACTTCTCATTGAAAGGCGCAATGAAGTAGTTTCCAGAGAACATATTCTTGAATCCGTTTGGGGATATGATATTTATCCATCTACACGCACAGTTGATAATTTTATTCTTGCTTTCAGAAAATATTTTGAAAAGGATCCGAAGGAACCGAAATACTTTTTTTCTATTCGTGGTGTAGGTTATAAATTTGTTTGTAAATAAAATACTAAGAGTATCCCAAAAATAAGTATCAAGATAAATACCCGCAATTTGTTTATCGGCAAAAGAGATCATGAATACTTTTACAAAAATTCCATTTTACAACAGTAAATCATGCTTAATTAAAATATAATTTTGAGATTCAGGTATTTCAATTCTGTCAAAATTTAATCGATCGTAATTTCTTATGAAGTCCTGCCATTGTACATCATCTTGAAAACGCCAATCATCAGTCATACCCTTGGTAACAATAAATAAGTTGATATTTTTATTTTTTATGAAAGTATATGTATCTTCAATTTTATCCCAGTAAGGAATTGAGACAGCATTCGGATAAATTAAGTTTATAAGCAGGTTATTTGCTCCCGTTGCAATAATCTTTTCATGAATATTTAATTGCTTCAATTTGGTTGTGATGTTTAATAATGAATGATCATTCATTAACAATTTATTCTGGACAGGTGTCGGAGTTAGAAAGAAACAAGTAATACAAATTATAAACAGGTAAATAAAATTGTAAGCTTTCCTTTCACTTTCGATTTTACCGGAAAAAAATATTATACCCCCTAAGAATACAAGTGAGGGAAGCTGGGCTACAAAATAATGCATTCGTGAGGCCATTAAAATCACCGCAAAAAGTGTCGGAAGAAAAAATGCCAATCCAATCAATAGTTTAATTTCGACAAGCGTAAGTCCGTATTCTTGTATAGATCTGTCAGGTAATGAACCTTGCACAGGATTTCGGCCGGTTATTTCTGAAAAAATAATTTTAATTTTCGACTTTTTGTAAATTGATTTTGAATTGAATTTAAAAACCAAGGATTTAAATCTTAGAAAAATGAACATGAAAATTATAACTCCTGTAAATATTATTCTTTGAAAATTGCTTAAATTGAAATATTGTTTTGGAAAGGGCAATCCAAAATATTCTAAACTAATTCCTCTAAAATAATTTTTTAGATTAAATAGTAAATGTTTCCCAAACATCTCCGGATTATTTTGAACTGACTGCTTAAACGAGGTAGCATTATTGAAAACTTTTTTATTTACTATTTCCCAATCTGTAAAGGGATTATTTTTAGTTTTATACCAAAGTGAATAATTATAAGAGAAGTGTTGCCCAAAAGCAACATATTTTCTCTTTGCATTATCATTAAAAACATTTCCCCACCACAGTAGAAATGTTAAAAATAGTACCATCACAAAAATGGAATATTTCAAATATATTTTAGAAAACGACTGAAATTTAAATTTCCGGTACGATGCTAATAGAAATAAAATAAACAAGAGTACAAAAGATAATTTAAATTCAGGTCTGATATATACCGCAAAAAAAGCTCCAATTAATGCGATTAGAATTACAAAAAATGGATCCTTTTTATTAGAAATTAAACTATAAATTATAATAAGCCAAAGTGATAAAAAATTAGACACTTTAGGTTGTACAGGTAAATTTAGCGGTGAAAGTAAATACAGAAAACAAAAAACCATGACAAACTCATACCTGATATTAAATTTCCGAAGTAATAAATAGATCAAACAAGGGTTGATAACCGGAAGAAAAGCAGTGTTAAAATAAATGATATCAATATTATTACTTGAAAAAAGCGAGAGGAAATTGTACCAAAGGGAATACAACAGCCCCCAATTAGCATCAGGGATATGAGTAAAGAAATTAATCCCCGAAATAAAATAAAACAATTCATCCGGATTTTCCGGCAGGTCAATCGTGTTGCTTAATTTCCAGGTTAATTTAAGTGTGCAGACAAAAACCGTTAAAATACAAAGTAAATCAGGTAAGACAGTTAATTTAACTTTGTGCCGGGTTATCATATGCGAAAAGTCAGTTTTAAACTCTAGTGTGGAATATTAAAGCTGTCTACATTGATGTGCTTTTAAATTGTATAAAATAAAATGATTTGATTCTGCTGATTTAGAATTCATAATTATCACCCTCTCTATTATTTAAATACAGCCGGTGGTGTTATAAAGTCGATTGGTAAAATATACTGAACATCCACAAATGTTCCCCCAGCAGTTCCAGGTTTCCAATTTGGCATATTGTTTATAACGCGAAGTGCTTCTTTATCCAAATCTTCAGAAGCACTGCTTAAAATTCTTGGGTTTGCAATTTTACCATTTCGATCAACTAAAAAACCTACATAAACCCGCCCTTGAGTATGACTCAATCGTGCAGATTCCGGATAAACAAGATTGGATTTTAAATAACTTTCCAGGCTATCCGGTCCACCCGGAAATTCAGGCTGTACTTGTGTTACAGTAACACCAAATCCTGCCTTAATGCTTTTTTTAATTGGCTTAATTGTGTCCTGAGCTTTACACAGCTGAAAAGAAAATACTAAGACCAGTATAATAAGATTTTTCATGTGTGGTTTTTATACACTCAAACCTAGTATTTTCTATTGATAAAAGCAAAC
>JANLOW010000158.1:0-5635 GCA_031366785.1 Bacteroidota bacterium
AAGGTAAATCTTATTGCTGGCAGGTTGCTCCTCAGCAGAGCCTACTTCCTGTTCAGATTTACGGCAAATTATAAGGAATCTTTCTGGTAAAAGCACCAACTATTTTTTGCACCATTACCGAAAAAATTAATAATCGAGACTACAAAAATTATTTTTTATCACCAATCTTTTTCATTTTTTTTATGATGGAGGCAATGAAACTCCAAATTGTCTGAGATGATGCATGGCATGTTTATGAATCAACTGAATCCATTCTTCGAAATTCAATTCACCAAAAAATGGGTTGACGATTATTGATTCTGGATTTTTTTCAAAATACTTCTCAAAATCTTTCAATTCAATTTCGAGTTCATCAATGGCTTCTTTCATGCTTAATTTACGAAGAGGTAATGGAGTTTCTCCCATTAAAGAATTTTTTGTATTTGGACGGAATTCTTTTTCGCTCATAATAAATTCTTTCATGGCAGAAAGACGATCGACAGGACTAATAATGGTTTGTGGTGTTTTTCCGTTTGCTTCACGCAAAGAATCAGTCATATGTTCAATCATTTGCTGAACGCTCATTTTACCCCATAAACCCTTTGTCATCGGATCAAGTTTCCTTAGCTGTTCTAAATATCCATTAAGGAGGAAAGAAAGTTTGGTAATAATGCTCATATCCATTTGAATTATTTTTAATTCGTAAAAGATATTTGAAAAATAATAAGACTAAACAGCAATTTTTTTCGAAAAAAAATTGGAAAAAAAGTAGTATTTAAAATTGATTGATTAAACATAAAAAAAGCCACCATTGAAAAAATAGCGGCTTTAAATAATATTTAATATAGATTATTCATCGTCAACTTTTTTCTTTTCAGCAGCTTCCATTTCCGTTTTAAGGTTGCTTAGAACACCAAGATCTCCAAGAGTTGTTTTCTCAACACTTTCTTTAACCTTCTTTACAGCTTTTACACCATCTTCGCGATCCTTTTCTTTTGCCTGACCTTCGCTAACTCTGGTTTGAGCTGCTTTCTCTTCGTGAATACGGCTATGAGAAACAACAATTTTGCGTTGATCTTTACTGAATTCAATAACTTTAAAAATCGCTTTTTCTTCAGCCTTTAAAGTTTTGCCATCCTCCTTAACCATATGTTTGTTAGGGCAAAATGCTTCTACACCGTAAGAAAGTGCGACAGAAGATCCTTTATCACCAATTTTTACTACCGTTCCTTCATGAAGTGAGTCGACAGAGTATATAGTTTCGAAAACTTCCCACGGATTTTCTTCAAGTTGTTTATGTCCTAAACTTAATCTCCGATTCTCAGCATCTACTTCGAGAACAATAACTTCCATTTTTTCACCAATCTTAGTAAATTCTGATGGGTGTTTCACTTTCTTATTCCATGATAAATCAGAAATATGAACTAGGCCATCGATGCCTTCTTCAAGCTCAACAAATACACCGAAGTTTTGGAAATTTTTAACAGTAGCTGTATGTTTTGATCCAACAGGATATTTTGTAGCTACATCAATCCATGGATCAGGTCTTAATTGTTTAAGTCCTAAGGACATTTTACGTTCTTCGCGATCAAGAGTTAGAATGACAGCTTCGATTTCATCACCCACTTTTAAAAATTCATGCGGACTACGCAAATGTTGCGACCACGACATTTCTGAAACGTGAACTAATCCTTCAACTCCTTGTGCAATTTCAACGAAAGCACCGTAATCTGCAATGACAACAACTTTTCCTTTTACCTTATCGCTAACCTTTAGGTTTTCTTCAAGTTGAGTCCATGGATGTGGAGTAAGTTGTTTTAAACCCAATGCAATTCTTTTTTTCTCATCATCATAATCAAGAATAACAACATTGATCTTCTGATCAAGTTTGAGTACTTCTTCAGGATGAGAAATTCTTCCCCATGAAATATCAGTAATATGTAATAGACCATCGACACCGCCGAGATCCATAAATACTCCATAAGAGGTTATGTTTTTTACAGTACCTTCAAGAACCTGGCCTTTTTCCAGTTTCTTCATGATCTCTGCTTTTTGCTGCTCAAGTTCTTCTTCAATCAGAACTTTATGAGAAACAACAACATTTTTAAATTCATTATTTATTTTAACCACTTTAAATTCCATGGTTTTACCAACAAACTGGTCATAATCACGAATTGGTTTAACATCAATTTGTGAACCCGGAAGAAATGCTTCTATGCCGAATACATCTACTATAAGTCCGCCTTTTGTACGACATTTAACAAAGCCTTGAATCACTTCATCTCCTTCAAGAGCTGAATTAACCCGATCCCATGATTTAAGTGCACGAGCTTTTTTATGTGATAAAATTAATTGTCCATTTCTGTCTTCCTGAGTTTCAACGTATACTTCAACTTTATCGCCTATTTTAATATCAGGCATATGACGAAATTCAGTAAGGGCTACTAATCCATCGGATTTATAACCGATATTGATCAAGACATCTTTAGTGGAAATAGAAACAACAGTTCCATCTACAATATCATGCTCAACGACAGCGCTCAGAGTCTGGTCGTACACTTGTTCCATTTTTGTACGCTCCTCAGGAGAATAGTCATTCCATCCTTTTCCGGTGGAATCCCAGTTGAATGCTTCTGGCTTGCTTTCGGAGGCAGGGCTGGAGATTTCTTCTGTAATCATTTAGTTTTTAAGGTTATGTGAGTGTAATTTTCGTTTTTTCGCTAAAAGGGACGCAAATGTATCAAATTTATTCGAATGCCAAAAGCCTGAATTATAAACTTTTTAACTGCACTTAAAAGTCAATTAATCAAGACTTTATTTCCCTGCTAAATATTAATGGATATTGAAAATTAAGTTAATTTCAAACAAAATTTACAATTTTTATCTACTTTTTAAAGATACGAATTAAGTTAATAATTAACTAAAGTAAAACACTCAATCGTTCAGCAACTTTTTCCATAAGCCACATTGGTGTAGATGTGGCTCCACAAATTCCAATATTATAATCTTTTTTCAACCATTTTTTATCAATTTCATCTTCATCAGAAATAAAATATGAATTTGGATTTATTGATTTACAAACTTCAAATAAAGCCTTACCATTGGAGCTTTTTTTACCGCTGACAAAAAGAATTACATCATGATTTTCAGAAAATTTTTTCAAATGCGGCTCTCTATTGGAAACTTGTCTGCAAATAGTATCATTGGAAACCAAAAATTCATCTGTAACCTCTTTTTCCATTTGTTTATGAGAACGCTCTTCAATAAGGTTCTTCATTTTTAAAAAACCACTGCTACTTTTTGTCGTTTGAGAAAAGAGATTGATCGGCTTTGAAAAATCTATTTTAAAAAGATCTTCTTCGTTTTTAACAATAATTGCTTTTCCCAGTGTTTGACCAATAAGACCATTCACTTCTGCATGACCGGGTTCACCATAAATTACTATTTGGCCATCTTCATTTTCAATATTATCAAAACTTGTCCTGACTCTATGTTGCAATTTCAAAACTACCGGACAGGAAGCATCAATTAATTCAATATTATTTTTTAATGCGATTTCATAAGTCTCAGGAGGTTCTCCATGAGCTCGAATTAATACCTTACAATCATGAAGGCTTTTTAATGTTTCATGATCAATTACCTTTAAACCTTTGGCATTTAATCTTTCAACTTCCTTGTTATTATGAACAATATCACCCAAACAATAAAGTCTACCTGATAGATCAAGCTCCTCTTCCGCTTTTTGTATGGCATAAACTACTCCAAAACAAAAACCTGAATTGGAATCAATGGTGATTTTCATGGGGACAAAGATAGTGTTTAGATTTGAGTCTTGAGTCCATCGTCTTGAGATGGAATTAAAAAATACATTTAAAAAAACAACCTAATTTAAACTAAATTCTCAAGACTAAAGGCTACAAATTAGCATTGAACTTTCAAAACATTCCAAACCAAGGCCATTGCAAACTCAAGCTGTTGAGATTCGGTAAGATCAGAATTATCAAGTATAATAGCATCATCCGCTTTACGAAGCGGGCTTTCTGAGCGATGAGTATCTGTATAATCGCGGTCTTCAATATTTTTCATTACTTCATCAAGTGTAACCATAAAACCCTTTTGATTAAGTTCATCGTAACGTCGCTTAGCTCTCACTTCTTTCCTTGCTGTCATAAAAAATTTTATTTCAGCTTCAGGAAAAACACTCGTGCAAATATCTCTACCATCCATCACAATTCCTTTTTCTTTACCATAGTTTTTTTGCAAAGCAACCAGCCGATGACGAATAGACGGTATAGCACTCACTGGGCTTACCCAGTCTGATACCCGAAGATCACGGATTTTATTCTCGACATTTATATCATTTAAATAAACTTCTGAAAGATTTGTTTCAGGATTTACATGAAAGGTTATAAGAATATGATTCATCATCGCTTCAATCTGCTCCGGCTGCATGGCTTCTAATTGCTCCAAGGTAATGCCATGATTTTGTACAAATAAAGTAACCGCACGATACATCGCTCCCGAATCAATATATCGATAACCTAATTGCCGGGCAATTGCTTTAGCCATGGTGCTTTTACCGCACGATGAATAGCCATCAATAGCAATTATAATTTTCCGTGATGAATTTGATTTGAGCATTCCGGGACAAAGAAACGTAAATCCATTTGAAAATTTGAAAACGATGTTTAATTAAAATTGATAGACACTTAATAATAACTTTCAATTTCGGATTAAGTTCGTTATCAAGCTATTTTTCCCTCTGTCCAAACTCCGACAAATTAGTAGTAATTGAAAAATGGTTGGCGCCACCGGCAATATGAAAATTTCCTCTGCCGTAACTGATAATAAATTTAGAAACCTTTAAACCAACTCCCATAGAAAAACCAACGAGTCCGGGCCTTGTATCTATAATCATTTCCCTTCTTCTTTGAAAGTTATAAGCAACACGTAAATGAAAATTTTTTGATAGAAGAATTTCAGACCCTATAATAAAATGTCGCGATAATTTATTCCAGAAATTGATTGTCTTTACTTGTGGTTCTCCTGTAAGAGGGTCAACATCACCCAAATTATTAGGATCATTATAAGAAAGATCGAATTTTTCAAGATGACGATACGTCAAATTAAAACGAAGTGGCGTATGTATCAATCGTTTTGAAATACCAATCAATGCTTCAGCCGGTAATGGTTCATTATTATTTTTTATATAATTTTTAAATTGAATTCCGGCATTTCTGAAAACAAAGGTTGACGTTATATGATTCAATGTATCATTATAAGTTGCAGAGAGATCAATTGCCGCTGCAAATGAATTATAGATATAATAATCACTGTAAATTGTTTTGAAGGCCGCTCCAAATGAAAATTTTGGATTGAATTGATAACCGCCACTCAATGCCAATGAATAATCCGATGCATGAAATGTACCATTGATATTACCAAATTCATCTGTTTCAAGAAGTTCGCCATACGATGCATAATGTATAGAAGCCATGTAAGTTCCAAATTTTCCAAAATCGCGTACAAATCCTGCATCACCGAATTTGACACCATCAACGAAAGAAACACCACTTAGTGTAAGAGAATTATTCATCGATGGATTTAAAAGTGATGGCGCCTGCAAAGCTGCATTCGGATCATTGTCTTTTACTGT
>JANLOW010000108.1:0-3881 GCA_031366785.1 Bacteroidota bacterium
CGGCGCCCCTAAAGGCAGAGCCGGTTCAAAACCTTTTGGCCGCCCTCGTCCCGATAAAGCCGGATCCGATAAAAACAGCTTTCGTGAAAGATCAGAAGGAAGCGGAGGACGTTTTAAACGCGAAGAAAGCGGTTTTGATAAGGGAGAATTTAAGCGTACTCCCGGAAAATCAACCGGTAGAAGTTTTACCAAACCACGCAGCAATGGCGATCGGCCTGAGCGGTTCAAACGGGAAACCGGTAGTTCAGAAAGAGGAGATTTTAAACGTTCTCCGGGCCGACCACCGGGCAGAGATTTTTCTACACCATTCCGTGGCGGCGATAAACCCGAAAGAGCAAAACGAGAAGGCGATAATTCGGAAAGAGGAGATTTTAAACGTTCTCCCGGTAGACCACCGGGCCGAAGTTTTTCTTCACCAACACGCGGTGGAGATCGTCCCGAACGATTCAAACGTGATGGCGAAAGACGGGAAAGAGGAAGTTTTAATCGCACTACCGACAAACCTGCCGGCGGTACTTATTTACGAAGAAAAGACGATCGACCGGATCGCAAAAAAGACGACGATAGAGGCGAAGAAAATAGAAGTTCCGAAAAGCCATCGGGAGAAAATAGTTTACCTCAAAGCAAGCCTGAAAGATCAGCCTTTCGTGAAAAACGTTCAGAAGATTATACGGACAAGAGAAAAAGAAAAAGAATCGGAGATAACGAAAAGCCATTTGACAGAAGAGATGACAAAGGTGCTGCAGGAAAATTCAAATCCCCGCGTTCAACGCAGAGAAGTGATTCTCCACGATCGTATGGTGAAAAACGCCACGAAGAAAAACCGGTAAAAGAAAAAAAACGAGGCAGTTTCGAAAAACGCCCGACTGGCGATCGTCCCGAAAGACCATGGAATAGAAAAGAGAAACATGAGTTTTATGGCGATCGCAAAAAAGCGGCACCAGAATTTCTCAAAGCATCAGAAGATGGTTCGGTTCGTTTAAATAAATTTATTGCCAATGCAGGAATCTGCTCACGGCGCGAAGCTGATGAAATGATTGAAGCCGGTGTGATATCAGTAAACGGCGAGGTAATTACAGAAATGGGATATAAAGTAATGCCCGGCGATGCTGTAAAATATAATAATGAATTACTCCGCGGAGAAAAAATGGTTTATATTTTATTGAATAAGCCGAAAGATTTTATTACCACAACAGATGATCCCGAAGACCGCAAAACTGTTATGAATCTGATTGCGAAAGCATGCAAAGAGCGTGTTTACCCAGTTGGAAGACTCGACAGAAATACAACCGGTGTTTTACTTTTTACAAACGATGGAGACCTTGCAAAAAAATTAACACATCCTTCTTTTCAGGTTCATAAGATTTATCAGGTTGAACTGGACCGATCATTAAAAAGTTCAGACATGGATATTATCACAGAAGGAGTTAAACTCGATGATGGTTTTGTTAAGCCGGACGATGTTGTTTATGCCAGCGCTGATAAAAATATTATTGGCATCGAATTACACTCGGGAAAAAACAGAGTTGTAAGACGTATTTTTGAACATATTGGCTACGAAGTAAAAAAACTTGACCGTGTTGTATTTGCAGGCCTCACCAAAAAAGATGTCCCCCGCGGACGTTGGAGATTTTTAACAGAAATGGAAGTGGCAAATTTGAAAATGATTACTGGAAAGAAGAAGGCTGGGATTATGGGATTAAAGGACTGAGGGATTATATAGTTTTCATTTTTAATTAATCAAAAAAGCGCTAAATTTTTCCTGACTTGTCCGATTTAGTGCGGTCTGTCAAATGAATTTATGGTGCGTTGAAGATTTTCAGGAATAGGTGTTCTCATTCTAAATTCCTTTTTGGTTATTTTATTAAACAATCTTGCATCGGTTACTTTTTTACAATCTGTTAAGAATGCCCGGATAGATGTCCCACCTTTTAATTCAATGTGCTTCGATATAGCTAAAGCCATAAAGCAAATAAGTAAATGCAGTTTTATCGGTTCTTCTTTGAAATGAAAAATAGGACGTGTTTTTAAATCGTTTTTTGATACGCGGAATGCTTGTTCAATTTTATATAAATCATGATACCTTTCAATGATGGCTGTGCTATTAGCCACTGATTCTTCAATATCAGTATAGTATCCTTTTATCCCTAAAAGTTTTTTTGTCTTCTCAATGAGTTCTTCATTTAGTGTGGTTTTGGCTTCTTCGGTTTTTAGAAATTTTATTTTGGACGTCTTTGAAGGCTGTCCAATCAGGCTCTTAGCTTTATCTATCTGTCGGTCCATTTCATACTTATCTTTTTTGTATCGTTGTTTGGAAAAGCTGCAAATCAAATAACCGTTATCTGTTTTTAAGCGAATGATGTTGCCATCTTCCCGCTTCAAGCAACGATCCATCTCCTTAAACAGTACAGCAGATAAATTCCCTAACCGAGCTCCCACAATGTAGTGGATTTGTGCCTGCTGTAATGCGCTTACATTAGCTGTACTTATCATTGCTGCATCTGCTACTACGGTAAAATGTTGCACCTGGTGTTTTTTGATAAGCGATTCAATAACTGGTATCATGGTGTGACCTTCGAAGGTATTGCCCGGAAAAACCTCATAAGCTATGGGAAAGCCATCGTGATTCACCATCAATGCTATTAATATTTGCGGCTGCTGCGATTTATTGTCTTTTGAAAATCCCATTTTGCGCAACTCGTCCGATTCAAACGTTTCAAAATAAAGCGTAGTCACATCATAAAACAATAATGAAAAATTGAAATTGTATTGTTCTCTCGCAAAATTTATTGTTTGCTTTTCAACCGCTTCTTTTAACTCTAACCATCGCCTGGCAGATTCATAATATCGCTGTCGACGATGACAAATACCAAAATAACTTTCCATCAGTTCAATAGAACGAAGCTTTGAAGCAGGCTCCAGTATGCGCATAATCGTTAAGTCATTCAACATATCATCCGCTACCCCTGTGTAACCAAGTCTTGCTTGTAGGGTACGAAGCACCTCATAAAGAAAAGTGTAATAAAATCCGCGGTACTCACATTGATTGAGCATCATTATATCTCCTGAAGACTTAACATCTGGAAACAAACTCGATTGTCGAGTCAATTCTTCAATATGCGTTAATGCTACTTGCTTCAGTGACGATAATTCTTCATCCGTATTTCCAGTCCCAATGTGTTTGATGATATATCGTTTGCCATCAGCATATCTTACGATTTGTACCGAACGGCTACCTACCTTTGTAGAAATTATTCTGACACGTAACATTTAGTGCTGTTAGTGCGGTCAAATTAGCAAATATTACACGTAACAACATCAATATCAATACTCCGATTTTAAGAAATAATTAAAGCGGACAAGTCAGGAAAAAACATAGGTATTTACTACCATTTTTTTGCTCTAAACGGAGCATTTGAAATTTTAAAGTCCCGTTAGGGACAAAACTTTGGTAGAAAAAAAGATAGTACAGAAAGCAAACCCCTTTAGGGGTGAAATATTAGGAAACGTACATTTTGAAAAATGTTCAAATACATTATTTTTTTTTCGGACAACAGTGATTTTCTGATTACCTATTAATCAATTGAAAATTAAAAAATGGTTGTAGATTCGTTGAACAAAGATATGTCGCTATTATTAAAATATTTTCCAAATCTAACTGGTCAACAAACCGATAATTTTTCGCAGCTTGAAGAATTATACAGGTATTGGAATGAGCGTATCAATGTAATATCGCGCAAGGATATTGATCACCTTTTCATACATCATATTTTACATTCGCTCAGTATTGCTAAAGCGATAACGTTTAAGAACGACACACGAATAATTGATATCGGAACAGGTGGTGGATTCCCCGGAATTCCACTGGCAATTTTTTTTCC
>JANLOW010000147.1:0-4066 GCA_031366785.1 Bacteroidota bacterium
TCAGGGCTACTATATCGGCGGGGGATTAATGCATCCATTGATTTATGATTTAGATCAGCAGCAGCCGGTACCGAATCCATTAATTCCATCTGATTTTTCAGACTTTATAACAATAAGTGCCATGGAAGTTGCATCTCCTCATAATCTGGTGGATGCACAAGTGGATACATTGAGAAGCAATGGAGCTGTAAGTGTAACTTTTGGTCCAGCCGTAGTTGCTAATACTTCCTATTACCTCAAGGTAGATCACAGGAATTCAGTAGAAACGTGGAGTAAGGATCCGGTACCATTTTTATCAACAACAACGTATTCGTTCTCAACGGTAGATCAATCATACGGACCTAATATGGCAGAAGTAGAACCGGGAATCTGGGCAATATATACTGGTGAAGTTGAAAAAGACGGAGCGGTAGATATTAGTGATTTTCTTGCACTTGATCCATCGATTCAATTAGGAGATGGCGGATATCTTCCCGGCGATTTAAATGGAGATGGATCTGTAGATATAACAGATTTCCTAACCTTAGATCCAAATATTCAACTAGGTTTAGGAGCTAATCCTGTACCTTAATTTAATCCAATTAAAAATAAAAAAACATCATGGGTATTTAATTACTCATGATGTTTTTTTTTGATCAAAAATTATTAGTATTCAAAAAAACAAGGGAAGTTAAAATATTACACTAGTTCAATATCGAATTGAACTAGGTCAATAAATTGTTGAACACGTTCATCAATTTCTACTTGCTTAAGAGAGATTAGGCGTTCGATTCCAAATTTCTCTACACAAAAAGAAGCCATAGCAGAACCGTATATAATTCCGCGTTTCATATTATCGAAAGAAATGTCTCTTGTTTGTGCAAGGTATCCTATAAACCCACCGGCAAAAGTATCGCCGGCACCGGTTGGATCAAAGACATCTTCGAGAGGAAGGGCAGGGGCAAAGAAAACTTGATCTTTGTTAAAAAGCAATGCACCATGTTCACCCTTTTTAATGATAAGATACTTTGGTCCCATACTTAAAATTTTTTGTGCTGCGCGGACGAGGGAATATTCATTCGTAATTTGACGAGCTTCAGAATCATTAATAGTTAATACATCAACCAGTTTAATGGTTTCCATTAGAGAATCCCATTGTGTTTCCATCCAGAAGTTCATAGTATCCATTACAACCAGCTTAGGGCGTTTGTGAAGGCGTTCAATAACCTTTTTCTGTAGCTGAGGCATTAAGTTACTAAGCATAAGGAAATCACAATCCTGATACGAAGAAGGAATTTCCGGATCGAAGTCGATAAGGACGTTTAGCTGAGTATCAAGTGTATCTCTGGTATTCATGTCTACATGATATTTCCCGGACCAGAAAAAAGTCTTTTCTCCTTTTTTAATTTGTAAGCCATCTGTTGAGATACCGAGCGAAGAAAACTTTTTAATCATTTCCCCGGGAAAATCATCGCCGACTACAGAAACCAGCTTTATATTTTTTGTAAAATAAGAGGCTGAAATTCCCGAATAAGTAGCGGCGCCACCGATTATTTTATCGGTTTTACCGAAAGGTGTTTCAATGGCATCAAAAGCAACGGTTCCAACAACAACAAGGCTCATATTTGTTTGTGATTAAGCGGCAAAGATATTGGAATTTAGTGCCCGTACTCCAAAATCAAGATTTTTAGAAGAGAGTATTCTAATAAAACGATAGAAGGATATGTGGCGAAACGGCATTATAAAAAAGGATTTTAATAATGCTTTTTTTATCACCCACCTTGGATTTTTGTTAATTTTTTTTACTTTTGTGACCCCTAAAACACCCTCTGTTCTGTATGCTTTAGTCCCGCTCGAAGAGCGGGGTGGCGAGAGCAGGAAAGTTGAGTCTTCTCCCCGCATACCGGAGAGAATAACCAATTCTTCCTTAGCTCAGCTGGTTAGAGCATCTGACTGTTAATCAGAGGGTCCCTGGTTCGAGCCCAGGAGGGAGAGCGTAATACCGTGCGAGTGAACAAAGTGAGTGAACAGTGGTTAACCGATCTGTTCACTCGCTCTGACACTGAAACTCACACCTAGTCTCGCACTAAATTAATGGCCAATAGAATCCCGATAGCTATCGGGACTATTGGCCATTTGTAGTATTTAATGGTTTCTAATTTATTATCCGGCTCTTAATATGTTTTTTGTTTACATTATTGAATCTGAAAAAAACGGCATGAATTATATCGGATACTCAGATGATCCGGAAAGAAGACTGAAAGAGCATAACGAATCTCTTCATAATACATTTACATCAAAACATCGCCCGTGGAAATTAGTAGCCCGGTTTCCAGTAAATGAAAATCGTGGAGAAGCAATGCAGCTTGAGAAATATATAAAGGGAAGAAAAAGTAGAAGTCTGATAGAAACAATAATATTAAATCAAGAGAATGCGGCTTATATAAATAAACTCAAACTACTCAGCTCAATTGGTTAGAGTCCCGTCCGTCGGACGGGATTAATCAGAGGGTCCCTGGTTCGAGCCCAGGAGGGAGAGCGCTAGTAGTGCAAGTGAACAGTGCGAGAGAACAGTGGCAACACACTGCTCACTTGCACTGTTTCTGTTTCTGGCACATTGTTCAATTCCCACTGTTTCCGGCTCTGTTTCTGACTCACTTTTCAGCTATATTATTGATCTAATTATTTTTCCCGCATTTATTCGGTTGTAATTCCTCATCCCTGAAGCAATCTTTACATCATGCAATACACTGATCTGACTGTCTATAAAAAGTCCCTCGAAGTTAATTCGGAACTAAAGACCAAAATACTCACGATGTCTCAAATTGATCGATCTTTGAAAGATCAATTAAGAAGAGCATCAAATAGCATTACCCTCAATATTGCAGAAGGAAGCAGCAGATTTAGTCCGGCAGATCGCAAAAACTTTTTTGTAATTGCCCGAGGATCTGCTTTCGAATGTGCATCTGCTCTAGACTTAATTGAGGATTCTGATAAGAAAGATTTTTTGTATATTAAAAATCTATTAGAGGAAATTTCGAATATGCTTTTCAAAATGATTACAAATCTTAAAAACCAGATTGACGCTAAAAAATGATGCAACCTCTAATCTCGCATAAAAACATCCAACGCAAATACTCCTGAATCCAAATTTGTTGTGAATTAAAACATTAATTAAACTTTCTTTCCCAATAACAAAATCAAAATTGAATTATTTTTCACTCTTAAAATCATAATTTCCAATTTCAATTATAGTAGATTCGCTATAGTAAACCATATTTTCTAACCATAAAGTTTCAATCCTAAAAATTTAAATACCGAAAGGCGATATATTATTGATATTTAGGGTGATCTGGTTTCGTTTAATTCTTACCAAACAAATAACCGGCTGCAACTTTCGTTAATAAGGAGAGCGGAATACAGTGTGAGTGAGCAGTGGTTAACCTATCTGTTCACTTGCTCTGGCACTGAAACTCACACTCGCACTAAAAAACCAGATAAAGAGGTCGTCACATAAAACTGACGGCCTTTTTTAAGTTAATACTTTTATGTTTTTCGTTTACGTCCTGCAATCTGAAAAAAATAATCAATACTATGTTGGACATTCTGATGATCCTGACTGTTGGCTCACAGTTACGAACTTTCTTTTTTATTTCTACTGAATTCTTTTTTAATAATAACAAACTAATTTTTAAATGTTTCACGTAATACGCTTGCTAATCTGAGACCGGCAATAAGAATTTGCTTTTCGATGACTATGGTATTTCTGTCAACATAATTCTGGTCAATAAAACCATCCTGAAAATTATAAACAGAATCTAACAGAGACCGGGATTGCTTCATCCAGCTCATCAAATTTATCTTTTCAATTTCTTTGATTTCCTCAGCTGTAAAGCTGTCATATTGTTTCAGACAATCTTCAAGTGAAATGTTTTTGGTATCCATAATTTCAAAATCCCAAACTTTATGCAGATTTGTATGGTAACTTTTATAAATGTATGATACGAGAATATCGTTACCACCTCTGTCGATACCATAACCTACGTGTAAGGGTTGATGAAAATCTCCCATCAAATGAAAAAGTAAA
>JANLOW010000169.1:0-2445 GCA_031366785.1 Bacteroidota bacterium
TAAGATTGTAATATCCATTGTTGGCCACCGGTACAACAGCAAACTCTGAACGAACTCTTACATTTTGGTTTCCCGCAGCCGAATATTCAACAGTGCTGCCAATATTGAAAATGTATGAATTGTTTGTTGTACTCAGCGAACTGAATGCCGGGGGTCCGGTAATATCAAGTTTGCCGCCGTTGTTAATGGTCAGACTATTGGTTGCAACGCCACTGGCGGCGGCTATCACTTCGTAAGCACGAACTAGTCCATTGATGATCCATTTGCTAGGAAATGCCAGATTATTATTAGTAGTCGAATAAAAAACTCCGGAAATAATCAACGTTCCATTTATTGTAAATGTTCCTCCTCCCTCAATGACATCTGCACCATTGTTTCCATCGATACAAACATTTCCTGTACTCGGGCCACTTTGAATTAAATTAACTGTTGATCCTGCATTAATTGTAACATTGAAAAGGGTTAGGGAAGCATTATTATATAATTGGGCTGATGCCGTTCCGTTATTCCACCGCAAATTAATATTGCGCATTATTGTTAAATTTGTTATTGGATTAGAAGCAAAACTCTTTCTCATTCGTGAAGCATCAAATGCTCCTGTGCCGCTAATCGTGACGTTGGCTCCTTCAATATTAAAAGATATTTGATCAAAGATGGCACCATTTCCTATTTGACCGTTGCAAATTAAAGAAGACCCATAAACACTAATGTAAAGGTTGCCGCCTGCACCCGCCATGAGAATTGCTCCTGCTTCAACAGTTAAATTACCACATGGCATTGGACTGGTAGTAACTGTCACAGTCGTACCTGAACGAATAAAAACATTATTAAGTTGTGAGGGAGATCCGGCAGTCTCCGGCCATGTAGCCCCATTATAAATGCCCCAAATTCCGGGACCCCAATTACCTGATACAATGGAGCCATAATCACCGACGACTTGAGACGATACCCCATAAAAGTTTACTAAAACCGAAAAGGTTAATAAAAAAAGAAATTTATTTATGGTTCTTAAATATTTCAAACCCGACTTATTTAGTTAGTTAATTTGTGCCGAAGTAATGTCTTTTTTGTAAAAGCGGTATTACCGCTACATTAAATTGCCATTATTCAATATCGGTTACTTTTTAATGCGGTGATCAAAATACAATTTTTTTTTCAAAAAAACGCTATTATTTTGATCAGTGTAACTTGTAGTATTAGAGTGTGATTGCGTTATAAACGAAATGGTTTGAAAAAATGCTTTAATCCTTATATATCTCATTATAATCGCCCTTTTATAAAAGCATTACAACAATAATAATTTGGGGAATAGCTGCATAGAAAGGGTGAATTTTGACGTCCTTGCCTCATTCCAGTGCTTTGTTTCAAAATTTATTACTGAAACAGAACATGTCGGCACTTCCACAAAAGTTACTCCTGTAAATTGTGAAATAACCTGACTGATCGTTGGGTTGTGACCGAAAATAAAAATCGTATCGAATGTATTGTCCAGTGAAAAAATTATTTCTTCATAGACGTTTACCTCCGCTTCGTATAATTCAGAATGAATAGAAATATTTTCCTGTGGATAATTAATTTCGCGAGCGATAATTAATGCTGTGCTAATCGCACGAATGGCCGGACTACTTATGAAAAGTTTTTTACCTGCTGTCTTTTCTCTCAGTTGTGCTCCGATTTTATGCGCATCCAAATAACCACGTTCATTCAGGGGTCTGTCTATGTCTTTAATTCCGGGAATGGACCAGTCGGATTTTGCGTGGCGGATAAGGACTAATTTTTTCATTGTTGTCTGACAAAAATAAACTTTAAAAGACTTGAATCATAAACCTTATCTGTGAATGTGCTTTTTTTCCATTCGTTAAACATGACTTACATAAATTTTAACAGGTCACCGTGTTTCATCAATTGTAACTGAATAATTGCAATCTTTTTTATGTTATTCTTTGCGAATCGTGGCGACGTTGCGTTAAAATACCGCCATTGAAATTTAACGCAACGTCCACGGTTCGCAAAAAATATTATTAATGAGAAATTTTGTCGGACAACAATTTTATTTTTTTTCTAATCCGTCGTTATTTAGCAATGGCGCTTTGCACAAACTGATCATGTAACTGATGAACAATGCCGTCTGCCAGACCTATTTGTGGAACTATAATTTCTCCAATGTCTGCTGCTTTCATTACACCCAAATAAATTTTTGCGGCTGGAACAATTACATCGGCACGATCAGGATTCAGTTGCCAGATTTCCATTCTTTCATCAATGGTATGAATTTTTAATTCATCATAAAAATCTCTCAGCTTAGAAATAGTCAGGGGCTTATCTCTTCTGTCAAGCATCTTAAAAATTTTATTTATGTTTCCTCCCGAACCAATGGCCGTTAGCGGTGAGTGACCATGTGTGTTTTCCTGGACCCATTTTTTCATTTTTTCCCAGCTCTCTTTT
>JANLOW010000153.1:0-4523 GCA_031366785.1 Bacteroidota bacterium
ATTTCACTCAGGTAACGAATCCGTGCCGGAGGAATAATGTAAATTTTTTCAGACATTTCACCGGTAATCTCGAAAGAAGATTTCAGGTTGCAATTTAATTTATTGTTCAATTTATCGATGGTGGCACGATACAAACGGTTCATGCCGGGATCATTAAATTGGGATGCAATCGTTCCAAAAACAGGAACATCATCATCACTTGTTTCCCAAAGTTGATGATTGCGTTTGTATTGTTTCTTAACATCACGTAAAGCATCCTGTGCGCCTCGCTTATCGAATTTATTAATAGCAATTATATCGGCGAAATCGAGCATGTCGATTTTCTCGAGTTGGGAAGCCGCTCCGTATTCGGGAGTCATTACGTATAAAGCAATATCCGAATGATCTGTAATTTCCGTATCGCTCTGGCCAATTCCGGAGGTTTCGAGAATGATAAGATCGAAGTGAGCGGCTTTTAATACGTCTACAGCATCTTGCACATATTTTGATAATGCTAGATTAGATTGACGGGTTGCAAGAGATCGCATAAATACACGCGGACTAAAAATTGAATTCATCCGTATACGATCACCGAGCAAAGCACCACCGGTTTTACGCTTTGTAGGGTCTACAGAAACGATGGCAATATTTTTATCGTTGAAGTCGATCAGGAAACGACGTACAAGTTCATCCACTAATGAAGACTTTCCTGCACCGCCGGTTCCTGTAATTCCAAGAACAGGCGTTTTAATTTTTTGTTTTAGTATTTCGGGTGTAATGAAATTTTTTCGAATGGGTTCAAATTCCTTTTCATTGTTTTCAGCGCATGAAATTATTCGGGCGATTGCATGAGCATTTTTCTTTCTGAATTCGTTTACTTCTCCATTTAGATTACTGCCTATATTGAAGTCGCATTGCTTCAACATATCATTTATCATCCCTTGCAATCCTAATGTTCGGCCATCATCGGGAGAATAAATCCGGGCAATGCCATAATCCATTAACTCTTTAATTTCCGAAGGAAGAATAACACCACCGCCACCGCCAAAAATCCGTATGTGACCACAACCTCTTTCTTTTAGAAGATCATACATGTAACGAAAATATTCCATGTGCCCACCTTGATAACTTGTCATGGCAATGGCCTGAACATCTTCCTGAATTGCGCAATCAACTACTTCCTGAACACTTCTGTCGTGCCCAAGATGAATAACCTCTGCCCCAGACGATTGAATGATTCGACGCATGATGTTAATTGCTGCATCATGACCGTCAAATAAAGAAGCAGCTGTTACGATGCGTAATTTATTTTTTGGCTTATAGATTTCTGTTTTATTCATTAATGATAAAAAGTTAACAGCTGTTTAATCTTAATACTTTTTATTAAAAATTCAACCGAATCCATAGAGTAATTTAATACCCAAAAAAATGTTTTATTTAACTTTCCCTGAATAACTCCAATCTCTTGTATCGATTTTAATTACCTCCCCGGTATTTACAAAAAGAGGTACGTTGACGATTGCACCAGTTTCAAGTGTAGCCTGTTTTAATGTATTTGTAGCCGTATCACCTTTAACTCCTGGTTCAGTATATGTAACCTCCAATTCAACAAATGTGGGAGCTTCAGCAAGAAGTGGCTGGTCATTTTCAAAAGCAATTTTAACTGTCATTCCTTCTTTTAAAAACTTTGCATTATCGCCAAACATTTCGGCAGGAATATGCATTTGTTCATAGGAGTCATTGTCCATAACAACGATATGTGCCCCTTCCGGGTAGATAAATTGCATTTCTTTATACTCAACTCTGGCAATTTCGACAGCTTCCCCGGCACGAAAACGATTTTCAACAATTTTCCCTGTTTTCAGGTTTTTCATCTTTGCCTGATAAAATGCGCGTAAATTTCCGGGTGTACGGTGTATATATTCCGTAACCATGCAAAGTTCACCATTATAGCGTAAAATAGTCCCTACCCGTACATCGCCAATATCTGACATATTTGTATATTTTATTGTGTTTTTATAGAAATGCAAACATAGTGAAAGCCCTTGGCCTTAACAAATACCCGACACTTTTCTTATCAATTTTAAGACTAAAAAAGGGATAATAAATCAATGAAAAAGGCCTTATTTTTTTAAAGGTTTCTAGCAATTAATTTCCATGATTTTTAATTATATGTATAAACAGTTTTTATCAATGCCGGAGAATCTTCAATCAAATAAAATAGTTATGCGGAAATCTCTTCAAGTAAAATTGAAAAACGATAATTACGAAAACAGATGCTTAAAATTTTCCAGATTCAAAATCGTTCATACAGCGGAATTTAAATTCTTATATTTGAAAAATTATGCTGAAGCAGATTATTGTCTTAGGATTGTTTATTGTCTTTATTTACTCTTCAGGATTTGCACAACCTGATTCTTTAAATATCAAAATAAACGGATATGCTTATGATTCAAAAAATCCAAAAAAGAGACTCGATGATTTAATGATAATAAATGTTCGTACTTCTCAAGGCATTTTTGGATTGGCCGATGGAACTTTTAATGCATCCATATTTAAAACAGATACCTTAGTTATTGCTTCAACAGGTTATGAATTTCAAAGGATTTGTTTTACTGATTCTGTTTTTAAACCACAATATTATATCAATGTCCCGCTTATAAAATTAAATGTCACTTTGAAGGATGTCAACATTTTTTCTCCCCGTGATCTTCAATCTATTTATACCGATATTCAAAAGTTAGGATATAATAAAAAAGATTTTCAATTAAGTGGTGTTGATGCCTTCCAAAGCCCAATCACTTTTCTTTACCAGGAATTTAGTAAACTTGAACGCCTTAAAAGACACAATGCCGAGAGAATCAATGCAGATAAAAGAAAAGAATTACTTCGTCAGCTTTTAGCAAATTATGTTACTCATGATATTATCAATCTTGACAATTTCGAATTCGATGATTTTATTAACTTCTGTAATGTCCCGGAAAGTTATATGAAATCAGCCACTCAATATGATTTCTGTATTTTTATAAAACAGAAGTTTGAAGTGTATGCTTTGATGAAACAGAATAAGAATTAGCGAATTTGTTGATTAGTATTTAACAATTTGCAAATTGACGGTTTATCTAATCAGTAGATTTTTCCCATTTACTTACCACTGCCGTTGCTACAGCATTCCCCATTACATTGGTTGCTGACCGACCCATATCAAGCAGCCAGTCAATAGCCAGCAATAAGGTAATTCCTTCCTGAGGAATAGAAAAAGTCTGAAGCATACCTGCTATTACTACAAGTGAAGCACGGGGAACTCCGGCCATGCCTTTACTGGTAACTAAAAGTATTAACATCATCGTGATCTGCTGTCCGGCACTTAATTCCATTCCATATGCCTGAGCAATTGAAACAGTTGCAAATGTCATATACATAATTGATCCATCCAGATTGAATGAATAACCAAGCGGAAGAACAAAACTCACAATCTTTGGCGGACAACCAAAACGTTCAAGACCAAGAATAGTTTTCGGCATAGCTGCTTCACTACTCGCTGTACTAAAGGCAAGCAACATGGGCTCTTTTACATGATCAAAAAGTTTTCTGAAATTTATTTTAAAGATCACACAGATTAAAAACAATATAACGAAAATAAAAAACAATAATCCTCCGAAAAAACACAAAATTATTTTCATATAACCGCTTAATACACCCAATCCCTTCAAAGCAATTACCGAAGACATAGCAGCAAAAACTGCTAAAGGAGCAAGCTTCATGACATAAGATGTGACTTTAAGCATGGCATGTGCGACAATATCAAAAAACTCAACAATTAGTTTTCCTTTTTCTTCCAATGCTGAAACCGCCACACCGAAAAAAAGAACAAAAATAATAATTGGAAGAATTTGATTGTGAGCCATTGCATCAACAATACTTTCTGGAAAAATATGTTTTATAAATTCACTCCCGTTAAATGCTTTTGCTTCGACAGGGACTGCAGCAATACTTTGCATCTGTAAAACCTTTCCGGGTTCGAAAATATTTACAATTACAAGACCTAGAAATAGTGCAACAATAGTTGCAGCTGTGAAATAAATAAGTGTTTTTATTCCAATACGCCCAACCGTTTTAAAATCGCCTGCTTTTGCAATTCCGGTAAGCAGCAGAGAAAAAACTAGTGGAGCAATTATCATCTTTATAAGCCTAAGAAAAATATCGCTGATAATTTGCATGTTTGAAGCAAACGGTTTAATCTGCTCAGGCTCAGGCCACATGCCTCTATACCAGGCACCAAGAACTATTCCGGCGATTAATCCGATGATAATTTGGGTTGTTAAGGAGAGACGCGGTGTCTTTTTATCTAGTATCATGTATCAAGTATCAGGTATCAAGTATCAAGTTGAGGTATGAAGAGCCAAGAATCAAGAATCAAGACAAATATCAGGTATCAAGTATCAGAATTTTATTTAGATTTCCAAAAAATATATTCTATTTATCTTATTCTTAGTATCTTGATTCGCTTACGAGTGTCCAATCTCTATTCGTTATTCGTTATT
>JANLOW010000193.1:0-5487 GCA_031366785.1 Bacteroidota bacterium
AGTGGCGGATATCAGGTATATTCTCTTGCCGATACTCGGAAAATAAAAGAAGAAGGTGTTGCTTTCACATCACATATCGACGGTTCCAAACATTTTTTTACTCCTGAATATGCAATCGATATCCAACGTGTAATCGGTGCCGACATCATTATGGCTTTGGATGAATGTACTCCTTACCCATGCGAACATAATTACGCAAAAAAAAGTATGGAACTCACACATCGTTGGTTGAAAAGATGTGCGACACGAATTGATACAACAGAAAATCTTTACGGACATAGTCAAACTCTTTTTCCTATTGTACAAGGCAGTGTATTTAAAGATCTCCGCCTTCAGTCAGCAGAATATATTACCTCTTTAGAAAGAGAAGGTAATGCTATAGGCGGCTTATCTGTCGGAGAACCTGCTGAGATAATGTATGAAATGACAGAATTAGTTTGTGGTATTCTCCCCGTTGAAAAACCTCGCTACCTCATGGGAGTCGGGACGCCTGTTAATCTTCTTGAAAATATTGCACTTGGCATCGATATGTTTGATTGCGTAATGCCCACAAGAAATGGAAGGAATGGAACGTTATTTACAAAAAACGGCATCATGAATATGAGAAATGAAAAATGGAAAAATGATTTTTCACCTCTTGATCCTGAGGGAACTTCTTTTGTTGATCAATATTATTCAAAGGCCTATCTTCGACATCTTGTAATCAGTAAAGAAATCTTAGCCTTGCAAATCGGCACTTTGCATAATCTTGCTTTTTATCTCTGGCTGGTTACGGAAGCAAGAGCAAAAATATTAGACGGGACATTTGTTAGCTGGAAGAAGGAAATGGTTTTGAAACTCGGGAGCAAACTATAAAGATTGAAAATTGATGATTTCAGATTAATTTGAGTATTGGTTAATTGTTATTGGCAATTTTTAAAATATATAAATAACTAATTTTGCAATTAATTTTCAATCTTCATTCTTAAATTTTCAATAAATAAAACTAACTACTTTTGAAGATTCTCGACCGATACATCATCCGCAAATTCCTGGGAACATTTTTTTTCTCCCTGGCGTTGATAATTGCTGTTGCTGTTATCTTTGATATATCCGAAAAACTGGATGATTTTATTGAACGCAAAGCACCCATCGGTGCCATTGTTTTTGATTACTATTTTAATTTCATCCCCTATTTCGCTAATCTTTTTGCTTATCTTTTTGTTTTTATTTCCGTAATTTTTTTTACGGCTCGCATGGCTGCAAATACTGAAATCGTTGCCATACTAAACAGCGGTGTAAGTTTCAGACGATTGCTTTTCCCCTATTTTATTTCTGCCGGATTGATTGCTGTAATTTCTTTTTACTTCAACGGCTGGGTAATACCACATTCAAATAAAATAAAATTAGATTTCGAAAACGTTTACATAAAAAATCCCGTCGAGTTTAAAGACCGAAATATGCACAGACAAATAAGTCCGGGTGTTTTTATGTACATGGAAAGTTATAACAACAATAATAACACAGGTTATCGTTTTTCGCTAGAGAAAATAGAAAATGGAAAACGAACATGGTTTCTGAATTCGGATCGCATCATCTGGGACAGCCTTTCCGGAAAATGGAAAATTGAAAATTATTATTTACGAAAAATCAATGGCTTTCATGAATATATTGAAAGCGGCTTTAGGAAAGATACAACAATAAACATTCGTCCTTCCGATTTTAAAAGACGATTGAATATTATTGAAGCTATGGATACGCCGGCATTAAACAGTTTTATTCGTGAAGAAGAACAACAAGGTTCTGCCAATGTCACAGCATACAAGGTTGAAAAATACAGACGAACCGCTGTACCGTTTTCAACATTCATACTGATGCTTATCGGAGTTTCATTATCATCAAGAAAAGTCAGAGGTGGAATTGGTGCCCAACTTGGAATCGGTATTTTTCTAAGTTTTGCTTATATAATGTTTCAACAAATCTCAAATACATTTGCAATTAACGGATCCATTGCTCCATTGATTGCTGTATGGATTCCAAATTTCATATTCGCTATCGTCGCTGTATATATGGTTAGAATAGCGCCGAAATAAAAGTAATTTTAATAGTCAAAGGTTGAATAAAGAAAAAAATATTTATTAAAACCGGAACTACTAATATAGAACAAAATCTATTTTCACTACTTTTAACATTAATTAAAAAAATAAAAAACAATTTAATAAATAGACTTTTCTAAAATCTCTTTGTGAAATTTTGCGTAAACCTTTGTGCTCTTTGTGGTTTATTTTAAAATTAAATAACTCACTGAATTATCAACTTCATTGAAACTATAGATTGTTCATCTGAAAAACGAATTATATAAACTCCTTTTGCTGCTCCTAAATTTATCGGTAATAAATTATCGCCAGAACTTAATAGGATGCTTTCTTTATAAAATGATCTGCCAATAACATCCAATACTTCCATATTTACGTTACTCTCAACAGCAGCAAAAACCCGAACTTGAAAATTCCCCTTTGATGGATTTGGATATACTGAAATCATTTTTTCCAAATAATTTTCCGGCACATTTAAACAAGCATCCACACGAACGGATTGAGAATGAGAAAATGTACATCCTGATTGATTTGCATAGGTATATGTAATAACAGAAACTCCTGTACCCGCATCCGCCGGGTTAAATGCATTGCCGCTAATTCCGTGACCACTAAAAATTCCTCCTGGGATATCAGGCACAAGAGTCACTTGCGGATTATAAATACAATACAATGTATCAAGTCCTGAAAAAATAACATTCATTGGTGATGAAAATTTTACATAAACAGAATCAGAATTCGTACACGTTTGGTTGGTTACATGCAGAATATATTTACCGGATTGGATTGCAATATATGTAGCAGAGTTTGAAACAGTATCGTTATTAAATATCCAGACATAATCATATCCTTCTCCAGCAGGAACATGGAGATTTACAAAACCCAAACCGCAATCATCAATGCTATCTCTTCCTGTATTTATTGTTGCAACCGGTTTGCAATCAGAAGACATAAAACGATATATGATTCCTGAGTTTAGTCCGGCACAATACAATTCACCGTGCTTGTCTACACCGAAGGTAGAAATACTTGTCGCTCCCAATAATCCAAGATTGGAATTTGTATATCCTCCACTACCATTGGCTTCCAGATATTGAATTTGCGATAAACAAAAATCAGCAAAAAAATATTTCCCATACAACTCATTGTATCGTGCACCGCGATAAACATAACCTCCCGTAACACTACAAAAACCACCCATGATGTGATTGTATTGATAAACAGGTGGAGAATAACTTGAAAAAGGTTGGCAACCGCCTCCACTGCTGAATTGATTATTCCCTTCCCAACATTTCCATCCATAATTTAAACCTCCATGACTTTGGGAATCTTCCATATCGATTTCTTCCCGTAAACTTTGTCCCACATCACCAATCCATAGATCACCGGTTAAAGCATCAAAACTCCAGCGCCAGGGATTGCGCAGTCCCAATGACCAAATTTCATCCCTCCCAAGTATTGAATCACCAACAAATGGATTCGAAGGTGGAATTTTATAACCGGAAAATGAGGGGTTCACTTCTATGCGAAGCATTTTTCCCAATAGAGAATCCGGATTCTGTGCTCTGTTATCCGGATCGCCGCTACTACCGCCATCACCCATTCCGATATAAAGATATCCATCAGGACCAAAAGCTATGTGCCCTCCGTTGTGATTTGTAAAAGGTTGAAATATCTTTAAAAGAATTTCCTCACTCGCGGGATCGGCCGAATCAGGTGTCAGTGAATCAACATGAAATCTTGAAATTATAGTATGCCCGGTATTTTTTTCTGAATAATTTACATAGAAATATCCACTGGAAAGAAAATCAGGTGCAAAAGCAAGTCCAAGCAAACCTTGTTCACCGGCAAATTGAATACTGGAAATTATATTGAGAAATGGCTTCGGTAATAGAACTCCGGCACTATCCGCTATTCTTATTTTTCCTTGCTGTTCTACAATAAAAAGCCGATCATCACCACCGTTTTTAATATCAACAGGCAATGTATAGCCTGAAGAAAATTGAATGAGTGAGATTTGTGCTTTGACGGGAATAAAAAAGCAAGTCGTTAAAAGGCAAAAAAAGAATATTCTTTTTATCATATCGTTAAGCATTTTATATGCTTACAACAAAAATAGAAAGAATAAACTACCAATTTGGGAAAAGACAAATTAGTCTGATCCCAATTAAAGAAAAATATTTTTAATTAAAATACTATTTTAGCAACGAATACTGCAATAGCAGAAATTAAGACAGCATCAATAACTAATAAAACATAAAGTGAATACGATATACGTTCTCTTTTAACGTTTGTCGCTTCATCCTCCATCATATGATTATAACTTACTACCGGTTCATTTTTCATAAACATAATTTTATATGATAATACGACCGTATAGGCACTTTAACAGAGCTGTTTAAAAGCTAATCTCACATTTGTAAGAATCAATTCATTATTACAGAATTATTCTATATTTTCACTTTTAATCATTAATTTTTCCCCTTTTCCTATATTTAATAATATGTAAGATTGATAAGAAAAATAAAAAATAAACCACAATAGGCTACAAAAACCGATATTGCAAACATGATACTTTCTGAAAAAATAATAATGATTGAACCACGCGGCTTCACATACAATGAAGAAACCGGCAGTGATAATTTTTTCCAATCTACAGCAACTCTCAAAGTTCCTTCCGAAACTGCTTTGAAAGAGTTCCATGAGTTTAAAAATAAACTAATGAAAGCCGGCATAGAAGTCAACGTTTATTCTCCTTCAGATGAAATTATGTCACCCGATGGGGTTTTTCCGAATAACTGGTTTTCAACTACTCCAAACGGGCAATTAATTCTCTATCCGATGATGGCGGCCAACAGGCGCATGGAAAGAAGAGAGGAACTTATAGAGAAAATTAAAAAAAATTATTCTGAGATTATTGACTTAACATATCTTGAAAAAGAAGAACTCTATATCGAAGGCACAGGAAGTTTGGTAATTGATCATGAAAATAAAATTGTTTTTGCTTCCTTATCACAACGAACAAATAAAAAAGCCTTGCAGGAATGGAATATAAAAATGAACTATGAAATTAATACGTTTGAATCTGTTGATCAGAATAATGAAATAATTTACCACACCAATGTTGTTATGTCTTTAGCAGATGGATTTGCAATTGTTTGTCTGGACGCTATCAAAGAAAAAAAAGACAGAGATGTAATTCAGGAAAAATTATCTTCTAAAAATGAATTGATAATTATTTCAAAAGAACAATTACATTTATTCTGCGGAAATTGTATCGGACTAAAAAATAATTCAGGTGAACAATTCATTGTTATGTCAACACAGGCTTACCATGGCTTCACTGAAAAGCAGAAAAATAGGATGATACGATATGCTACTATCATACATTCCGGTTTAACGACCATTGAAA
>JANLOW010000223.1:0-4014 GCA_031366785.1 Bacteroidota bacterium
ATGCTGTTGAAAATTCTAGTAAGACAGAAGAGGCTTCTTATTTAAAGGATTTTATGGAAGAATAATCAATCAACCCGTGAATCCATTTTTACGATGACTGCCATCGCAATAAGGTTTATTTTGAGAACCGCCGCAGCGGCAAAGTGCAGTTACTTTTGAGTTTTTAACTTCCGTTCCATCGTGTTTTTTAATGGTAATATTTCCATACACCAGTATCGGCCCGTCTTTAGAAATTTCAATAATACTTTCTGCGCTTATAGAATCTGTCTTATTTTCTTCATTGTTCATTATATAAGTTAATGCTCCGCTTGGGCATTTTTTTACCTGGACAATAATTTTTTCTGTAGTAGATCCTTCCGGAACAATCCATGGACGGCTGGTCGGATCAAATACATCGGGCAAACCATTGAAACAAATAGCGGAGTGAATGCACACATTAGGTTTCCAAACAACTGTTACTTCTCCATTGCTGTATTTTTTTGTGATGTCTTTCATGCTAATTCCGTTTCGATAGTTATTGAATTGATTAATACTTTATGTATCGGACAATGTTTGGCTATTTCAAAAAGGCGTTCTCTCTCGGCCTGACTTAATTTTCCGACCAATTCAATTTTAAGATGAATATTTAAAATGTTTTGCTTCGTATCATTGGTAATAGATACACTGGAAATTACATCATTCAGGTTCCATTGTTTTCTATCGGCATACATTCGCAAAGTAATACACGTGCAGCTTGCTAAAGCAGATGACAATAATTCATGAGGAGAAAATCCTTTATTTGTACCGCCGGCTGAAACGGGTTCATCAGCAAATATTGAATTAGTTTCAGATTTAATAACCGTTTCATATTTATGGTTGCCAATGGTTGCAGTAATTATACTCATATTAATTTCTTATGAATGGCAATATAATACTTTTTAAGCTACATTTATCTTTGAAAATTATTTTATAAATCACGCTGATTATTACTTTTATATTATATTAGTCGTATAATTTTTTATAAATTTTCAGATTCTATGTTGCGAAATTCTTTATTATTAATATTATTTTTTTTGCTTAATCTTCAAAGCAGTTTTTCCCAATATTTTGTCTCGACATATTCCGGTACTCCAAGCGGAGGTTTCGATAATGGAACAATAGATATTGCAACATTTAATAGCCCTTTTGGTATGTGTATAGATAAAAACAACAACCTCTACATTGCTGATGCAGGAAATAATTGTATTCGAAAAATTAATACTACAACTGGAATTGTAACAACATTAGCCGGAACAGGAACAGCCGGCTGGAGGGATGGAGCTGCTAATTCAGCACGATTTAATAGTCCGGCAGATTTATGCATCGATGACTCTGGTAATGTTTATATTTCCGATTTTTTAAATCAACGAATACGTAAGTTATCTGTTGATGGTTATGTTTCTACAATAGCAGGAACAGGGACTGCCGGTTATATAGATAGCGACCATTCTACAGCCAGGTTTAACTATCCTAGAGGAATATGTAGAGATGTTTCAGGTAATTTATATATAGCTGACAGTTGGAATCACCGAATTCGTAAAATCGATAATTTTGGAATGGTAACTACATTTGCCGGTGGTGGCTCTTCCATGGGAGTTGGAAGTACTGGGGCACTTGTAGATTCAAACAATATTAATGCACGTTTTTTTACTCCCGCAGGATTAGCAATTGACCAATATGGAAATATTTACGTTGCTGATGCATACAATCATAGAATTCGTAAAATTGATACTTCAGGTTTTGTTACAACATTAGTTGGAAACGGAGAAATTGGACCTACTAAAGGTGGATATTTGAATGGAAGTAAAACAGAAGCCATTTTAAATACGCCAACGGAAGTTTTTGTAGATACTAATTCTAATGAACTTTATATTAGCGATACTTTTAATAACAGAATTAGAAAAGCAGAAATGATTTCAGGATTTGTTTCCACTTTTGCAGGAAATGGATTGCCTGATTATATTGATTCATTGGATTCACTCTCTGCTTTTAATTATCCTCGCGGTTTAGTTGTATTTGCTGGTACAGAAAAAAAGATATATGTGAACGACTATAGTAATAATAGCATTCGCCTTATCGAGTACAAAAGTGGTGTAGAAGTCTTTGAAAATTCAATGGTTGATAATATTATTATTTTCCCTAATCCATCAAATGGGGTTTTTACTATTAAACTTTTAAAGACTAATATTAATCAGTTAACTGTTTTCGATATTTTTGGAAATGCAATAAAAAAATTCAAACCCGGATCACAAACATCAATGAGAATTGATCTTGGAAATAGTGCAAGTGGAATTTATTTTTTAATGATTCAAAAAATATCAGGAGAAGTAATAATTAAAAAAATATGTGTGGAATAGTTTTATTATTTAGTAATGTATTTACTAAAATTAATAACTGGTATTACCAAATCAATTTATTCCCGACGTAATGATTGAATGTCTAAATTCAATTAAACTGGTAAAAAATTATGTTAGTTTGTTAGCGCTTTATAAAAAATTTCAAGTCGCTTTCCGGCCGATTGGTTAGAATAATTTTCTTCTGCGAATTTCCGTCCATTGATGCCGCTTTGTTTACATGTTTGCGGATTTTTAATGCAATGGCTGATTACTTTTATAAATTCTTCTGGAGTATCAGCAAAAAAAATGTTTTTCCCATTTTCAACAGGAATTCCTTCAGCACCTATCCTTGTCGAAATAATTGTTTTTCCTAATGCCATTCCCTGTATTATTTTCACGCGCATGCCACTGCCTGAATGTAATGGTACAATCATAATTTGCTTTTTCCTCATATATGAATGTGAATCTTCAATTTTTCCTTCACAAATTACATTCGGATAATTCGCATCTATGATTTCTTGTGGGAATAATCGGCCAGCTAAATATAATTTCAAAGAAGGAAAAATTGAGTGTATTTTCGGCCAGCATTTTTTTAAAAACCATTCAACGGCTTCCCGGTTTGGCATCCAATCCATCGAACCTAGGTGGAAAAGTGCCATTTCCGATTCTTCATTTTCATCGAAAAAATATTCCTTAAAATCCAGACTTACAGGAACAGTTATCATGGGACCTGTAAATGAAAGCTCTCTAAATGTAGTTTCATCAACAGATGTAATTGCTACAAGAGCATCAATATTTTTCAGAGTCTCTAATTCATATTTTCTCAAACGCTTTGAAAGGAGTTTCAGATAATTTTTCCGAAAAATATTATTTTCTACCTTTGCAAGTCTTTCCCAGATAATATGTTCAACATTATGTGCGCGCAATACAATTTTAGCGGACGAATTTTTTCTTATGCAATCAATATAAGGCGCAGTAAACAAGGTTTCTAATTGAATAACATCAAAGTTATTCGCTCGTAAAACATTTTCTAATTCGGTCTCAACTTCTCTGCTGTAAAACCTGATAATATTATATGATTCGGAAGTAAATAAATTTTTAATAATTCCGATAGCGCTGATTTTTGTGTCTATTTTTACTGAATTAAAATGTAGTTTGTTTCGTAATTCTTCCGGTAACATCAGTGCATTAACAAAATGTTTTTTAGTATTAAGCGCAAATTGATGTACTTCATTTCCAGCTTCAATCAATGCATGTGCAATATTCATCATTGCAATATTTCCTCCATCTATAGCAGGATAGGGTATACGATGACATATTTGAAGAATTTTCACTTTTGTTTGAGCGATATTAATTTAAGGAAATATTTAATGATTGGTTTATTCTCAGATATCCATTTTTAAAATTGAATTAAGATTTTTTAAAAAATCTGTTTAAATACCTGGTGTATGTATCCTTATCAAAAAGTCCGCTATCTATTGTTGCTTTATACGTAAGAAAAATTCCTATTGGTAAAAGAATAATAGAGGAAAGCCACATTCCTTTCCATGGTAAAATAACTCCTTCACTCGCAAATTTTTCTCCTGAAATCGATATTACATGATAAATTAAAAAGAAGATAATCGATACAACAACAGGTGTTCCTAAACCTCCTTTTTTA
>JANLOW010000257.1:0-2617 GCA_031366785.1 Bacteroidota bacterium
AAAAGTTTTATCGTAGCCAAAAGGAATAATTACATCTTTTCCTTTTTTCTCTTTTATTTTTTTCTTCATTTGTTCAAGACCGGTCCATGAACCGTCTGCAATAATTTTTCGTGTCTCTGTGCGATTGCAACCTACACCCAAAGAAAGTCCGGCGCCGATATTAGTTCCGTACAAATCAAATTTTGTAATTGCTCTCGATTTGCGCAGGTAATCTGCAGCAGCATTCAAGTCGTTAAGAAACTGAGGATAAATATATGTATCAGCATCTACTTGAAAATCGCTGCTGGATCCAAAGCCGCGGTAGTCATACATTAATACATTCCAACCGGCAGAGAGGAATTGTCCGCAGATCTCTATATTATCAGCCATATTTCCATTGCCACTACCACTGATAATTACCCAGTTGGTAGTCTTTTTTGCTGTTTCAAAAAACCAGGCATTCAAAGTAGCACCGTCTTTTGTATTTATTTTTTCTTCCTTATAAACCATACCGTATTTTTCAGGCTTTATCTTGTATTCACGGGAAGGATTTAATGCGTTGGAAGAAGAAGTGATAAATAGAATTCCTGCGATTAGTAGAAATAGGGATTTCTTTTTCATTAATATGGTTTTGTTTGAAGCGATAAAATAATGTGATTGGATAAACTTTGTTCTATAATATGCACTAGAGCGATAATTTTTTCCTTTTGAGACTACAACCTTTAGTTTTGCTGATTCTCTACAAATTTATAATAAATAACGAATTCAATTTTAGAATTATTTTTAAAACTGATTCTTTTAACTCAAAAGTTCCGCCAGCCGGCGGATGACGCACATGTATTTTTCATGTGCCGTCCACTTGCCGCCAATGATAATTTTTTACTTATAACAACTCGAGTTCGGCGGCAAGTGGTCGGCACCCACACGTCAAAAACAATGTCATCTAGTAGGGAACTTTTGAGTTAAAAGAATCGAATTAAAAACAAAAACCACAAATGTGTTTAATTTTTAAAATTGATACAACACAGCTCACTCATCGGCCTGATGTAAGCCCTTCTTCGATTTAATATACGATGAGTTCACCTCTCCATGCCTGGACGACCCTCGCACTTCTTCGATTAAATTAATAAATTATTCCACAGTAACCGACTTAGCCAGGTTTCTCGGCTGATCAACGTTACAACCGCGCATGACGGCAATGTGGTATGACAAAAGTTGTAGAGGAACAACTGCAATCAAAGGCATAAGTAGATCGTCAGCATCCGGAATTTCTATTACATAGTCTGCTAATTTTTTTACAATGGTATCGCCTTCAGTTACTATTGCAATTATTTTTCCCTTACGTGCTTTTACCTCTTGAATATTGCTGACTACTTTTTCATATGTTTCATTCTTATTTGCAATAACAAGTACTGGCATGTTTTCGTCGATGAGAGCAATAGGGCCATGCTTCATTTCTGCTGCAGGATATCCTTCTGCATGTATGTAAGAAATTTCTTTAAGTTTTAAAGCTCCTTCGAGAGCTACCGGAAATCCGAAGCCTCTTCCAAGATATAATACATTGCGAGCATCTTTGAATTTACCTGCAAGAGTTTTGATGATATCATTCGTACCAAGTACTTTTTCAACTTTGGCAGGTATAGCTTCCAGTTCAGTCATTAATTGATGAAATCTGGAATCGGTAATTGTTCCTTTGTATCGGGCAATTTGCAAAGCGATCAAAGTAAGAACAGTTACTTGTGCAGTGAATGCTTTTGTTGAAGCCACGCCAATCTCAGGGCCTGCATGGGTATATGCTCCCGCATGTGTAGCTCGCGGAATGGATGAACCGACAACATTACACACTCCGAAAATAGTTGCGCCTTTTGATTTGGCAAGTTCGATGGCTGCTAATGTATCTGCAGTTTCTCCTGATTGTGAAATGGCGAGTACAATATCATCTTCATAAATTACAGGATTGCGGTAACGGAATTCAGATGCATATTCTACTTCTACAGGAATTCGTGCAAGGTCTTCAATCAGATATTCCGCAACGAGGCCGGCATGCCAGGAAGTACCGCAGCCGATAATAACAATCCTTTTCGCTTTTGTAAATTTGGTTTCGTATTCTGCAACACCGCCTAAACGAAGAAATCCTTTTTTAGAATCTATCCTTCCACGCATACTGTCCCAGATGGAGCGTGGTTGTTCGTAAATCTCTTTCAACATGAAATGCTCGTACCCGCCTTTTTCAAGTTGTTCGAGTTTTATTTCCAGTTCATGGATGTAAGGTGATTTAACCTGATTGTCGATGGTCTTAACTGTGAGTTGCCCATCACGAATAAAAGCGACTTCGCCATCATTAAGATATATTACGTTATTAGTATATTCAATAATCGGCGTGGCATCAGAAGCGATAAAGAATTCGTTTTTTTCTTTTCCAACACCTAAAACTATCGGACTTCCTTTTCTTGCACAGATAAGTTCGTTTGGATTGTCTTTTGAAAGAACAACGATAGCATAAGCTCCGATTACTTCACCAAGAGCAAGACGAACAGCTTCATCGAGTGAAACGTGAGCATTGTCGTGAATATCTTCAATCAGATGAATTAAAACTTCTGTGTCAGTATCACTATTAAATGTATGTCCGCGTTTAATT
>JANLOW010000277.1:0-7991 GCA_031366785.1 Bacteroidota bacterium
ATTTTAATGACAAACTTCTTTTATAACAGCATCAGCATTTATATCTCCATATTTAAGAGCCAATTGAAGATCTTTGCAAGAAGATACAATATCATCAATATAGTATTTAGCAATGCCTCTGTTAAAATAGGAATCCTTGTCGGTTGAATCAAGTGCTATTGCTTTGCTGTAATCCGCAATCGCTTCTTTGTAATATTTTAATTCAAAATATGCATTGCCACGACTATAATATAATTCAAGACTCTCTGTATCGGATTCAATAGCCTGACTATAATCAAAAAGTGCATTTCCTAAATCTTCCATTTGGAATTTTACAAAACCAAGATAATAAAGGACTTTTGAATTGTTAGGTTCAAGTAATAGAGCCATACTTAAATCAGTAAAAGCTCCTTTAAAATCATTTATTTCTTCTTTCTGATTTCCACTTTCTATATAATCTGAAACAGTTTTTTGAGCCCAAATATTTGTTCCAAATAAAAGAATTATTAAAATTAATTTAAATTGAATCATATCTTATTTAAAAACTTATTTTTTATGAATTATAGATTTATTTTTTACCGGTTGTTCAGCTTCTTTCTTTTTAATATAAGGCCTGTCTTTTTTCTCTATAAAAGCCCTTTTTGATTTATGAATTAAAAACATCTTTTTGTTAGTCTGAATTTGTAGAGGTCCGCTGAATATGGTTACACTAAAACAAAAAAGAAATGAAGTAAGGATTATTTTTTTCATCATTACGATATTTTAGAAATTTCCTCGAAATATTTTTCTACTTGTGTCAATATTGAGCCGGCTTCCTTTGCCGATGAAAAACTTTGATCTTGTTTTTTTATTAATTGATGAAGTTCTTTGGTTTGAATTGAACTTGACTTCAAAACTGCGTTTAAATTTGGAATCAAACTTGTACTAAAATTACCTATTACCGCTTGTCTGTGAATATTTTTCATTTTATTTCTACTCTGTTCTAATTTAGAACGTATACTCAAGGATTTTATTCCCGCGCTGACTAACATAATTGCAAAAACGGAAGTTAGAATAATAAGCGCCAGGGAGAAATTTCGTTTAAATGATTGCCTTTTCGATATCAGTGATTCATTATCATCTTTAAGCTGATTTAGCGTTGTCCGTAATTCCATTTCTTCTTTTTCATCACTTAATTGTTTTGCAGTATAGTAATTTACAGCTTTATTTATTAACACTGTTTTATCCGCAGAAAGCATCGTTTCTTTTCTTTTGACATATTTATTAAATACTTCATACGCTTGTTTAAAATGATTATTAATCATATAAGCAGATGAAATACTATTATACGTTTCCAGCAAAAGGGTATCTTGATTTCGAACGGGGGCTGCTTCAAATGATCTTAACGCTATCATTAATTGATCAAGTGTTTCAGGTTTTACAAATTGAATCTTTGATTTAACGTTAATAGATTGCAATTCTTCCATCGTTTGTGCTTTACTGCCCGAATACGAAAAGGTAATAATTGCAACTATGAAAATTATTTTTTTCATTAAAATATCAGATAAAGAATTTTATATAAACATCTGTACTAGCCCCTTCTTCGCTTTCTATTTTAATTTCTCCTTTATGTCTTTCACTGATTATATCATTTGCAAAATACAATCCAAGTCCTGACCCTTCATCAAGCGGACGTGTGGAGAAAAATTCTCTGGTGGCATTTTTCAAAATATCTTCCCTCATTCCCATACCATTGTCTTTAATACGAATCTGCAAAAAACGAGGAAGAATACGGGTACTGATTGAAACTTTCGGCTGATAACCTTTAATTCCTTTATTATTCTTTTCTTTTACTGATTGTATGGCATTATTTAAAATATTCAAAAACAATGAACCTACTTCAGTAGGATTTACCTTTATCAACGGCAATTTTTTCTCAAAATCTTTAGTGACCTGACATTTAAAGTCATCGGATTTATGAATATTCCTTACAGCAATTTCAAAATATTGCTCACATAAATTATTAATATCAGTTGAAATTTTTTCTTCTTTTGAAAGTTCCGTTTGAGCTTGTACAGATTTTAGAATTTTTTCTTCTGTTGAAATAGTTTTAGTTAATTGATTCGATATTGCCGCAATATCTGTCCACCCAGAAGGAACATTCGGCTTTGTTCCGGCCTCGGAAATAATCAAATTCAATTTAGTTAATTCAGTACTTATTTTTTCTAAAGGCTCTTTAAATTTAGTATAATTATTAATAAACTTATCTGCATGTTTTACCGACTCTTCCATTGAAAGCAATTGAATAGTTGTAGAAGAAAGTTTTACACGGGATCTTTTTAATCTGATTTTCCTGTATTGCAGCAGTATTAAAACTATTGTTGCCCATACGACAAATGCCAAAATGGATTTTCGTACAAATGACCAATAACGATTTTCCAGTTTCTCTTTTTCAATACTAAGTTCTGAAATCTCTTTATTATGTTTATCAATGGTAGACTTTTTAGAGCCTGAATTCTGAAGGTATGCTTTTTCAATACTTGCCAGTGTATCGCTTCTTTCTCTTTTATAAAGTGAATCCAATAAGATATCATATTTCTGCATCCGTTCAACAGCAAAGCGATTAAGGTTTTTGGAAACAAATTCTTTAGCCTTTGATTCATTATAGAGAAGTATTTCCTGGTTTACAGGATTACTCAATGGAACTTCCTGAGACCGGGCAGTTCCAAAAAATGCCGTATCAAATAAAAAGAAGAGTAAAAAAAGGAATCTCGGTCGAATCATCTAATTAATGAATGTATTGCAAAATACTAAAGAACATTTTTAAAGCAGGCATTTATTGAGTTTAATTATCAACGAAGCTATGTGTATGAAACAAAACTTGATAAGTAAAGAAAGATTGAGCAAATTGGGGCTTTAATTTAGCGATGAAGAACCGTTTAAGAAGAGTTTTTTCCCTGTTTATCTCCGTTATATTCTTATTGATGGTGTTCTTTCTTTTGTTTAGAAATCCGCTACTTCATTGGCGTTTGGAGAAATTTGTCGTCGCAACTAAAGTAAAAACAGGTGCCACCCTTGATATTAAATCATCTTCATTTTCAGGCCTATTTTCAATTTCCATGTATGATATTTCATTGGTTCCCCAATATGGCGATACATTGTTTAAGGCTGATACTATGTGTGTGCGATTATCCTTATGGTTACTGCTAAGAGGTTCTGTTCGCATTAAAGAACTTAACGCCGATGGAATTAGTATTACTTTATCTTGCAGAGACAGCATCTGTAATTACAAAGGACTTTATCAAAAAAAACAATTCTTATCTGCCAAACCGGAAAGAGATTACTCAGTTTTTTTAAAAACAATATTGGACAAAGCTTTCAACCTTGCTCCACAGCGCTCCAATGTAAAGGATATTTCTCTGGTCTTCAGAAACGATACAATAAATAGAATTTTCAGGATAAAGCAATTCCATTCTGATGAAAACTCTTTGTATGGATATGCAGAGGATTTATTAACACATTCTGCCTGGAAGACACAAGGAAAGTTTTCACAACTTAAACATTCAATACAATTAAAAATATTTTCAGCTGATTCTGGCGATATTAAATTGCCTTTAACCAACGAACTATTAGGACTTAACCTCGGTTTCGATACATTTAATTTTGAATTAAAGGGCTATAATTGGAAAAAAAACCTGCTAACAATTGAAGGAAATATTTCTGTTGACAAATTAAATTTATTTCATAAGAAAATTTCTGATGATACTGTAAAAGTTTCTTCGTCTTCGTTTAATTTTTTGATACACACCGGAAAATCTTTTATTGAGATCGACAGCTCTTCGAATGTTTCTCTTTCGTTTATTAATTTTCACCCATATGCAAGGTATACAAATGAAAGCAATAAAGAATATCAACTTAAAATTATAACAGATAAAATTCCGGCTTCTGATTTTTTTTCTTCATTACCACAGGGAATATTTGATGAAGTTCGGGATATTTCGGCAAATGGTTCTCTTCAATTTACTTTAAATTTTAAAATCAATTCTTCACAACCCGACAGCCTTGTTTTTGAATCCACTTTAAAGAAAGAGAAGTTCCGAATAAATAATTATGGCTCTTCAAACCTTTCAAAAATGAATGGTGAATTTTCTCATTCTGTATATGAAAAAGACAGATTTATCCGTTCATTTATTGTTGGATATTCTAATCCATTTTATACCTCTTTGGAAAACATATCACCTTCCTTCATTAATGCAGTATTGACTTCTGAAGACGGAAATTTTTATTACCACAACGGTTTTAATGAGGATGCATTTCGCAAATCAATAATCGCTAATTATAAAGCCGGTAAATTTGTAAGAGGTGGAAGCACCATCAGTATGCAATTAGTAAAAAATGTTTTTCTCAATCGAAAAAAAACAATTGCAAGGAAGGCAGAAGAAGCTTTATTAGTTTGGTTGATTGAAAGCAATAGAATTTCCGGCAAAGACAGAATGCTGGAAGTTTATATGAATATTATTGAGCTTGGCCCTGGTATTTATGGAATTGGAGAAGCATCTGATTTTTATTTTAATAAAAGTCCGATTGAATTAACATTACCAGAAGGAATTTTCCTCGCCAGTCTTTTGCCACATCCTAAATGGTTTAAGTACAGCTTCGATTCTTTAGGTAATCTAAAGCCATATCTGGCAGAATACTATCGATTGGTTTCTGATTTCATGCTTAAAAAAAATCTTATCACACAGGATGAATACGATAATTTGAAACCATTTATTGTATTAAAAGGACCTGCCCGCGAAATGGTTGTACGTTCAGATTCGATTCCTGAAGTAGACGATGAAACAGACCTTAATTAACAAAACAAAAACCGTTAATTATTGTTCTTAATTCATTTTTAAAATAACGCTGCTTTCAGAGACCTGGCAATCAGGCCAGAGTATTTAATCGTTGAATCTTCCCTTGTAATTCCTGAAATTCATTATTGGAACTAAAGGTTTTTCTGATATTGGCAAGATATTCCTGCGCCTGAAGGAGATAAAAGCTGCGAACTCTTACAAATTCTTCTTCATTTGTTTCGCCACTTTCTATAGCCATTTTTTTGAGGTCATCGCCAATTTCGCATAAAAAAATACGGCAGCTGAGCTCAAGTAAAGCATAAAAAAACTTCATTTCTTCAAAATCGAAAGCTATAATTTCATCAATTTCATATTGCCAGTTATGAACCTCAAAATCTTCAAGCATAGAATCTTCAAACATATCAAGGCGCATGGCTTCCTGAATTAATTCATAATGAGGATGAATTAATATATACTTACCGGCAGCAATAGAGATATTCACGAGTTGCCTGAACTCGCGCGTAACTTTAATACTCAATTTATCGCCGTATAAAACTAAAGGTGCCATAATATGTCATACAAAGGTACAATTGAAAATGTTACTTTTCATAATGCTTTCATTAATTAGATTGTTATATTTTCTTACTATATTGTATTTATATTAGAATCAAGAGACAAGAATCAAGAACCAAGATTTTTTAATATCTTTATCTTGATTCTTGGCTCTTGTCTCTTGATTCTATTATTATAATTTCCTGAAAATGCTCGGATTAAAGTTACCAACTGACCCGCGGTGGGTTAATATTGTAGAGAAAAATATTGAAGAGATTCTTACTGATCACGCTTATTGTGAACAGAAGGCAACAACGAATGCTATCAATTTAATTGTTCATTTTCCCGAATGTACTGATCTAGTCGATGCAATGCTTTCTTTGGCTAAAGAAGAACTTGAACATTTTGAGCAGGTTCATGAAAAAATTAAAGAACGCGGTTTCAAACTAGGGCGGGAGCGAAGGGATGAATACGTTTTTGAATTGAATAATTTAATTCGAAAAGGATATCAAAGACATTTCGTTCTGGTTGATAAATTACTTTTTTCAGCTTTAGTAGAAGCGCGAAGCTGTGAACGTTTTAAAGTTTTATCTGAAAATATTAAAGATGATTCGCTTAAAGTTTTTTACAGAGATTTAATGATTAGTGAAGCAAATCATTATACTATGTTTCTCCGTTTAGCAAAACAATATGCAAATGGAATTGATGTTGATGCCCGCTGGCAGGAATTTCTGGAATATGAAAGCGAGATTATTCGTAAATATGGTAATAAAGAGACGATTCACGGGTGAGAAATTATTTTTTTCGAATTTGTAGCAACTTTTGTATAACCATTAGATTAATGATCGATGAATTCGATAATAATCACTACGCAAAAGGAAGTTTTCTTCAATAAAAAGTATTCGAATTTCAAATCATTTAAAAATTTCGTTGCGAAACATTGCGCATCGTAGCGTCCGTAGCGTTAAAAACCCGAAATTGAATTTACTCTAAACCATTTATATTTATCTGAAAATATTTTATATTTTTAAAAACCGATACTCCATTCAAGCTTTTTTTTTCAAAAGGAGCGTCAGTGTTTTAACGCAATGAACGCCAAGGTGTGCAACGGATCGCAGAAAATTGAAACAACACTTTAACTAATTAATTTGTACTATAAATTCCCTTCAAATTTTCTTATAGCGACTTTCCATTCTTCGGGAACATTAACAGATGATTTTATTTCATAGTTGTACATGACCACTACTGTTAAAGCCATCGCTAATATTATTTCTTCGCCGGCTTCAATTTTTATTATTTTGTATTCAAGAGTGAAACTTTTGGTGCCAAGTTTAGAGCAACGCGTATAAATAACAGCTACATCTTTATATAATGCCGGCATCTTAAAATCAATTTCTACTCGTGCCATAATAATTGCATTCTTTGACCAGCCGTAATCCCAATGTATTAAATCATCCAGATATTTGATTCTTGCCTCTTCCAGGTATGTCAGATAATTCGCATTGTTTATATGACCAAAAGCATCCATATCAACAAAACGAAGCTGAATAGGAGTGGAGTGCTTAAAGGGTGTATCAAGTATCATGTATCAAGTATCAGGTATCGGAATTTCAGGTTGAAGATCTAATTACTTTTTAAATTTTTTAGATACGATCAATTCTTTGCTGCCGCTGGAGTAATGATAAAATCCTTCTCCTGATTTTACACCTAATTTTCCTGAAGTTACCATATTTACAAGCAGCGGGCATGGTGAATATTTTGGATTTCCGAAACCATCATGTAATACATGCAATATTGAAAGACATGTATCCAATCCTATAAAATCTGCCAACTGTAACGGGCCCATAGGATGTGCCATGCCCAGCTTCATTACAGTGTCTATTTCATTCACGCCGGCAACTCCTTCGTAAAGCGAATAAATCGCTTCATTGATCATTGGCATTAATATTCTGTTTGCAATAAATCCGGGATAATCGTTTACTTCAACAGGAATTTTATCGAGTTTTTTTGTTAGATCTAAAACAGTCTTCATAACTTCATCCGATGTCGCATATCCTCTTATTACTTCAACAAGTTTCATCACCGGAACCGGATTCATGAAATGCATACCAATTACTTTTTCCGGCCTTTGGGTGTGTGAAGCTATTTTTGTAATAGATATCGAAGATGTATTTGTAGCAAGTATCGCTGATAGTTTACAAAGCTGGTCAAGCTCTTTGAAAATTTTACACTTTAAATCTACGTTTTCTGTTGCTGCTTCTATAACTATATCTGCATTTTGCACTCCATCTCCTAAAGATGAAAAAGAACTTATATTTTTTAATGTATTTTTTTTATCAGTTGCTGTAATTTTTTCTTTTACAACCATTCGATCCAGATTTTTAGAAATAGTTTCTAAACCTTTTTTCAATGCATCCGAAGAAACATCAACCAGACCAACTTTATAACCACATTGAGCGAAAACATGAGCAATTCCATTTCCCATCGTTCCTGCTCCTATAATTGATATTTGCATTTTAGTTATTTATTAATGTTTTTTTATATTACTACTCTTTGTGAACCTTTGTGAAATCTTTGTGCTCTTTGTTGTTAAAACAATGGTTAAAACAATGGTTAAAACAATGGTTAAATAAAACCACAAAGGAC
>JANLOW010000318.1:0-3128 GCA_031366785.1 Bacteroidota bacterium
TACTCGACTCAACCATAAAATGCTTCTTATCGATTCGTTAAAATATTGCCAACGCGAAAAAGGGTTGAACATTTTCGCCTGGTGCCTGATGCCAAGTCACCTTCATCTGATTGCCAATACAAAAGTTACTTTCGAACTTGCTAATGTTATCAGGGATTTTAAAAAATTTACTTCGAAAAAAATAATTCAACAAATTAAACAGGAACCTGAAAGCCGACGAGAATGGATGTTAAATCGCTTTGAATTTGCAGGAAAGAATAACAACAAAATAAAGAATTATAAATTCTGGCAGGACGGTAATCATGCTATAGAAGTATATAGTGAATAAGTAACCTGGCAGAAAATCAGTTACATTCATCAAAACCCGGTAGTAGATAAAATAGTATTCAAAGAAGAAGATTATCTTTTTAGTTCGGCAAGAAATTATTATGACTTACCTTCAGTTCTTGATGTAGATTGCATCACACCACCAGTGCTGACTGAAGGAATGCAGGGTTTTTACAAAGTTCAATTTGACGAGCCTTGATTGGCGGATTAAAAATCCGCAGTTAGTAAGTGCAGGATTGCAAAGTCGAGTAGGAAAAGACATTTCAGTCTAATCCTCTCACAGAACCGTACTTGAAGATCTCCCTTCATACGGCTCTTGTTATTCAATCTACCGCCGATATGCGATTTTCCAATGTGCAAATAACTTCGGTTGGCTTTTCTTGATGTTGCTTAACATATCAATTGCCTCCCATAGTGAAGTAATTTTGTACTTATTCATCATAAACTTTTCCAGTCGGTCTTCGAGTTTACCAAACAGCCGTACAAGAGCATACTTTCCAAATTTGCCGTAGTAGTTAATCCACCCTCTTAACTTTGGATTAAGCATCGTTGCTATCTCCTCAAGTGTGCCTTCACTCCATCGGTGTAAATTTGTTTTGCGTATTTCTAATACGATGCGCTGCCTGCTTTCCTTACTGATAACCGGTGAATAACCCAAGAACATTTTTCCATCTCTTTTTGATTTTACACTTCGCGGTTGAAAATCAAACCCAAGGAATTTAAATTGAACTTTGTCATGCTTACCTCTTCTTCGATAATCTTTGCAGTATACAATTTTTGTTTTCTCCGGATGAACTTCCAGTCCACAGACTGCTAATCTTTCTTTGATTTGGTTTAATCTGTCCTGTGCTTCTTCATAGGTGTAACAATGAATAATAATATCATCTGCGTATCTTTCAAATGCATTGCCAGAGTGATTGATTCGCATCCATTCATCAAAAGCATAATGTAAAAACAGATTGGCTAACAACGGACTGATTACACCACCTTGTGGCGTACCCTTTCCTTGTTTTGTTTCTATTGTTCCATCTTCTTTTTGAATAGGCGCTTCCAACCATCTCCTAATATACATTCTTTCCCACTTGTTTGCATGTCGCTCTAACGCTTTTTCTAACAACGCATGATCGATGTTATCGAAGAACCCTTTTATATCAAGGTCTATCACCCAGTCATATTTCCGGCAGTTTTCTACTGCCTTCTCAAGTGCCATGTGTGCACTTTTTCCCGGTCGATAGCCGAAAGAGTTTTCACTAAACATAAAATCTAATCGTTGCTCCAGTAATGTTTTGATTACCATCTGTGCTATACGATCACTTACTGTGGGGATACCCAAATGACGCACACCGCCACTTGCCTTTGGTATACCGACCTGCTTGACTGCCTGCGGAAAGTAGCTTCCTGATGTTAGTCGGTTCCAGAGTTTGTAAAGATTATTTGGTAAGTCTTCTTCAAAATCTTTTAAACTCTCTGCATCAATGCCAGCACTTCCTCCGTTTCTGCGAATTTGCTTCCACGATTCATAGACCATCTCTTTGCTGATCGGTAGCGATTTTGTTGTTGTCTTCATTAGTCCTCCTTTAATTTTCATAAAGTTGTTACTGTTTCTACAACTGAATAACTGACACGCTTCGCTCCACGAACATTACATTCGCCTCTTCACTACTATCGTGTCATCCGCCACTCATTAACGCTTCTTTTCATCTGTGATGAAAATTGAGCTGTAGTTGTCTATTGACTTGACTTATTTCAAATCCCTACAGAGCATTTCGCGCATCATTAATGAGCTTCTCCTGTTTCTTAATTGAGCCCGTATAAAAGTCATGCCTCCTTTACAACGTCTGTCCTATAACCAGCACTACAGGTGTCCGTTATAGTCTATCATGGAACGCAGGAAAGTCCCACTTTCGACAAAATGTTAGCTTTCTCGATGCTTCTTCAGAGGTTCATTTGCATTCATCTCTTTTATACTCACCTAATTCTTTTAAAGAACTTTTTCCTTGCACGCTCAATACCTTTAGCTCTTAACCTAAAGCACCGCAAGGCGGTTTGCAACCTGCTCCTGTAAGCCGATTGCGAAGGGTCAGACAGATTTTAGTTTCTATCTTCCTTCATCTCATTTAAAATATTTATCTTTCATACAACAAAAGATAATTCAGGACACACTCCTACACAGCTGGAGAAAAAAAATGAAATATTTATATTATTCTATTTCGATATTGATTATTACTCTTAACTCTTGTCAGGATAGTTATATAAATGGAGAGTTAAAAGATTCAAAAAACATCTTTGATCGAAATAAATATTTTATTTTCAAAAACTCCTTTAAGAGTACAGTTATTCAAAAAAACTTTTGCAATGAATGCAATTATAATAAATTTGAATTGAAATTAAAACTGGAATCTTTAACGGAAAAACCAAATATTTCGAACAAGCAATATCATCCATATTATTCTTTTGAAAAAGATTTAATTTTATACATTTCAGTTTCTGAAAATATATTTAAAAAAGTAAATGTTTCTGATACTATTATTAAAGTTGTAAACTCTAATGATTTATTGATAAATGGAAATAAAATTAGTTATCTCAGTGAAAGTAATAGAGAATGGTTGACAAAATATAATTATTAGAGACTGTAAAATGAACTGTGCTATTTAAAAGTGAAAATAACTTTTATGAGAGGATCTTATATAGTCATTTATATTTTTGCTTTTACGATTCAGAGTAGTTGTCAAGGTCAAAACGACACACCTGAAAAGTATAAAAACAATTTTATTGTTTCTAACAACATATATAAAGAGCAT
>JANLOW010000354.1:0-2588 GCA_031366785.1 Bacteroidota bacterium
GTTGCTTCTATATCTTGCAGCAGCCGGCGTGGGTACACTTGGCATCGTTGATTTTGATGTTGTAGATGACAGCAATCTTCAACGTCAGGTATTGTTTGGCGTAGAAGATGTTGGAACTCCCAAAACAGAAGCTGCAAAGAAACGATTGCAATCTTTGAATCCATTTATAAAAATCAATACTTATAACACTCGTATTACATCAGCGAATATTTTAGAAATTCTTAATGAGTATGATTTAGTTGCCGATGGTACGGATAATTTTCCGACGCGTTATTTAGTAAATGATGCAGCCGTATTATCAGGTAAACCAAATGTGTATGCGTCAATCTTTCAGTTTGAGGGGCAGGTTTCAGTTTTTAACTACACAGATGCAAATGGAAAATTAGGGCCGAACTATCGCGACTTATATCCATTACCCCCGCCACCGGGATTAGTTCCCAATTGTGCTGAAGCCGGAGTTTTAGGTGTGTTACCGGGTATTATTGGAAGTTTACAAGGGCTGGAGGTAATTAAAGTAATCACAGGTATAGGGGAAACATTAAGCGGGCGGTTTTTCACCTTTGATGCACTCACCTTTGAAACCAGAACTTTTAATATAAACAGGAATCCTTCTAATCCGTTAAACGGAGAGAATCCGACAATAAAAACGCTGATAGATTATGAAGCATTTTGTGGATTAAGAGAGGAAATGGAAAAACCACTGAAAGAAATTTCAGTGAAGGAGCTCTATGAATGGCAGGTGAGGGGCGATGATTATCAGTTGATCGATGTTCGTGAACCTCATGAATTCGAAATTGCAAATATCGGAGGAGAACTTTTTCCTTTAGCAACAATAACATCTGTTACGGATAAAATTTCTCGTGAAAAGAAAGTTGTCATTCATTGCAAAATGGGTGGAAGAAGTGCGAAAGCTATACGGCAACTACAGGATGAATTTGGTTTTGATAATTTATACAATCTAAAAGGTGGAATAATAAAATGGATTGAAGAAATACAACCAGAATTAAAAAAATATTAAAAATATTATCTTAATCGAATATAAATAAACCAATGGGAAATTTTAATGATATAATACATTTTCTAAAACAGCCCTGGCCCTGGTATGTAGCAGGACCCATTATAGGTATGTGTGTTCCTCTACTTTTATTAGCGGGTAATAAATCGTTGGGAATATCATCTTCGTTAAGGGAAATTTGTGCTGCAATTATTCCGGGGAATGTCATTTTTTTAAAATTTGACTGGAGAGCTCAACGATGGAATCTGGTATTTATATTAGGATTAGTTGTGAGCGGATTTGTTGGAGGCGTATTATTGAAAAATGATGAGCCTGTAAATATTGCAGCATCAACGAAAGCGATGCTTATAGAATATGGCATAACCGATCAAAGTGGCATTATGCCTGCATCGGTTTTCAATTTTGAATCATTGTTTAATGTTAGTGGGTTTATTCTTATCGTGATCGGAGGTTTCCTTGTTGGATTCGGAACCAGGTGGGCTGGAGGGTGTACCTCCGGTCACGGTATTTTTGGATTGGCTACATTTCAAATATCATCACTCATTGCTACAATTACTTTTTTTGCATTCGGTATTCTAACCAGCTGGTTTTTATTACCTGCCATTCTTAAGTTGTGATATGTTAAAATAATATTTTCAATGATCAGATATTTCTTTATTGGTTTATTATTTGGTTTAGCATTAATCAAGGGAGAGGCAATTTCATGGTATCGGATGCAAGAGATGTTTCATTTCCAGGGATTTCAGATTTTCGGTTTTTTCTTTACTGCCGTACCAACTGCTGCTTTTTTTCTTTTTCTATTGAAAAAATTTAATGTCAAAACAACAGGGAAAGAGGTTTTGAATCCAAGAAAAAAATATTTTAACAAAGGAACAATCTATGGCTCTGCACTTTTTGGAATCGGATGGGGATTAACTGGCGCTTGTCCGGGACCAATATATGTTCAATTAGGAAGTGGATATTTTATTTCATTAGTATTATTATTGAGCGCCCTGGCCGGAACCTGGGTTTATGCTTTTTTAAGAGAGAAGTTGCCGCATTGAATTTTGAAAATGAACTTTATATTTCATTTACCAATCTAAATAGGCCGTTTACAAAATTTACCATATTATTATTTTCGTTATCGATCTGTAATTATTTGATAAAAACGATATTTGTTTTTTAAAGTTCAAATATTACAAATCCTTAAATCCCAATATTTAAAGGCCTTTTGACGATTTTATTTCCAAAAATCCTGTTATTTTATTTAAAATATTTTTTTTTTAAAAAATATACTTGATAATATAATTGCATACATATTAGACCAATTTTAGAAAAGTTGTGATTATTCGTCACGACAATAAATAATAATTAAAATAAAATATTATAAAATAAACCCATGCAAAAAACTCTACGTTTGTTTAATTGTTTTGAAAAAAGAGTAACTCGAACTATTCCTGTAATCTTACTCCTCATTAATTTAATAATTAATGTACCGGAATCATTTGGTCAAAGTCAGTCGTTAAGTGCACCCGCTGTATCAGTAGGAAGCAATACAACCACTGGTTCAGTTTCGGCTGGAGTTCCAAATTGT
>JANLOW010000434.1:0-2420 GCA_031366785.1 Bacteroidota bacterium
TTCCTTCTTTTTATCCTTCACTATTTTTTCTTTAAATCTTCCATCATAATATCCTTGCTGGAGGGCAAGCTTTCGTTGTAGCGTTTTAGCGGCATTAAAAGAGGATGCTTTTTTCTTTTTCCGGGCCATAATAGTTAGTGGTATAAGGCCTCTAAGGTAGGTCTTTCTTACTTTTTACAATAAAAAATCCCATTGATTATTATAAAATTACCCCTACAGGAAAATTTCCTTCTTTACATTAGGATATTATCTGTAAAACCTCTTATTTTAATGTACGATTAAATATAAAAATTCTTAGCTATGAAAGAATATGATGATAAACACATAAAAAACATTGTTCTTGCCGGCGCCCCGAAATCCGGCAAAACGACATTGGCGGAAGCCATGCTCTTTGAAGCCGGACTCATTAACAGACGAGGAACAGTTGAAGAAAAAAATACGATTTCAGATTTTCATGATGTAGAGCATGACCGGGGAAGTTCAGTTTATGCTACATCGATGCATACAGAGTGGAAAGATTATAAAATTAATATAATCGACACACCCGGCCTGGATGATTTTATCGGTGAAGTAATTTCATCACTGCGAGTAGCAGACACGGCTGTCATGTTACTCAATGCAGAAAACGGTGTTGAGGTTGGAACAGAACTAATCTGGAATTATGTAGAAAAATTTCAAAAGCCCATTGTATTTGCCATTAATCATATTGATCATAGTAAATCCGATTTTGATGCTACTGTTGAATCTGCAAAACAACGATTCGGAAAAGCTATAACTCTTATGCAATACCCCGTTCAGCAAGGCGATGGTTTCGATTCCATCATTGACTTATTGAATATGGTTATGTACAAATTTCCACCTCAGGGGGGCAAACCACAAAAACTTCCGATACCTGCCGAAGAAAAAGAAAAAGCAGAAAAGCTGCATAATGAATTAGTAGAAAAAGCGGCGGAGAATGATGAAAAATTAATGGAGCTTTATTTTGAAAAAGGCTCTCTCGAAGAAGATCAACTTAGGAGCGGCATTAAATTAGGAATGCTGCATCACGATGTTTATCCTGTATTTTGTCTATCTGCAAAAAAGAATATGGGAAGCGGGCGGCTGATGAGTTTCATCGACAATGTTGTTCCATCCGCAACGGAACTTTTCGCAGAGAAACTGGAAAACGGAAACGAACTCCCATGCAATCCAAAAGGCCCTGCTGTAATTTTTGTTTTCAAAACATTAATTGAACCTCATCTCGGTAAGTTATCATTTTTTAAAGTGATGTCGGGAGAAATAACTACAGGAATCGATCTTGTAAATTCCACGACAGGCCAAACGGAAAGACTGAATCAACTTTTTATTATGGATGGGAAAAACAGGAATCCGGTTACGAAGTTCAGTGCTGGTGATATCGGTGCAACTTTAAAGTTAAAAGATTCATTGACGAATCAAACATTATGTTCGCCTGGTAAATCAATTATCATCGATCCAATTCATTTTCCGGAGGCGCGTATTCGAACAGCCATCGTTGCAAAAAATAAAACAGATGATGAGAAACTTGGTTCCGTTCTGAGTGAAATACATCAGGAAGACCCGACATTAACCATAGAATATTCTCGTGAGTTAAGACAAATTATTTTATCGGGACAGGGAGAATTACATCTTTCAGTGATTAAATGGAGGCTGGAAAAAATATATCATCTGGAAATAGAATATATAAAACCACGTATTCCATACCGAGAAACCATTCAAAAAACATCAATGGCTTCTTACCGTCACAAAAAACAAAGCGGTGGTGCCGGGCAGTTTGGAGAAGTTTATCTTAAAATAGAACCTTTTCACGATGGTATGCCTGAACCGGAAGGTCACAGTATTCGTGAAAAAGAAATCCACGAACTCCCATGGGGCGGGAAACTAATTTTTTACAATTGCATTGTAGGCGGAGTGATTGATCAACGATTTATTCCATCGATACAAAAAGGTATAATGGAAAAAATGCATGAAGGCCCATTAACCGGTAGTTATGTTCGTGATATTCGAGTTATTGTTTATGATGGTAAAATGCATCCGGTAGATTCCAATGATATATCATTTAAAATAGCCGGAATGATGGCCTTCAAAGAAGCCTTTCATCAGGCAGATCCGAAAATACTGGAACCTATTTATGAAATAGAAATCCGTGTACCGGAAGAACTAATGGGTGATGTTGTAACTGATTTACAAACCAGGCGTTCTATTATACTTGGCATGGATTCAAACGGTCATTACCAAATAATAAAAGCAAAAACTCCCTTATCAGAGCTGGATAAATATTCCACATCCCTTCGATCAATAACTCAGGGAAGAGGAAGTTACTCCGGACGTTTTTTTGAATATGCTTATGTTCCTTCTGAAATTCAAAGAAAACTAGCTGAAGAATATAAAAAGACGGAAGT
>JANLOW010000438.1:0-17897 GCA_031366785.1 Bacteroidota bacterium
TCTATTGAAATGTAAACTTTCGTTATTTTAGTATCAGCATCGTCGATATCGGAATTGTTCCCTATGAATTTATATTGTCCTAATTTCAATTCCCTGCCATTAACATTTCCACTAATACCTTTTCCCGGATATTCTTTAAAATTTATTACCGTTTCAGTATTCAGATTAATGAACGATTTACCTATTCTCTGACTCAAAGGATGAGATGATTGTCGCGACAAGGAATAGATTAAAACCTGTTCATCTGTAGATAATATTTTCCCTTCATAGGTGATTTTTGAATTATTATTGACTGTTAGAGTTCCTGTTTTGTCAAAAACTATTGTATCAATATCTGCAAGTTTGCTTATAATTGAATTGTTTTTCAAATAAATTTTATTTTTTCCAAGGATTCTTAAAATATTTCCAAATGTAAATGGGCCTGCTAATGCAAATGCGCAGGGACAAGCAATTATCAAGACTGCCGTAAATGCATTTAAAGCCCGGTGAACATCACTTCTTATCCAATACAGTCCGGCAGTAGTTGCTATAAATAACGTAAGCAAAATAAACCATCTGCTAAAAGCATTCACATATTTTTGAAATCCATTTTCACCGGTTTCTGTTTTATGCCTATTCCATAATTGAGTAAGGTGTGATTGAGAAACTTCTTTAATTACCCTTAATTCTATAATACCTCCGATTTGTTTACCTCCGGCAAAAATTACTTCTCCCTGATAAACTTTGCTCGGTTTCGACTCGCCTGTAGCAAAGCTATAATCAATATTGGCAATGCCGTTTATTAAAATAGAATCAACCGGAATAATCTCATTGCTTCGGACCAGAAATTTATCATCAATTTTTAAATTATATACAGATACTGTTTTTTCAATTCTGTTTTTTAAAATACTAACAGCAATAGGAAAATATGATTTGTAATCTCTCTCGAAAGAAAGCGAGTCAAATGTATAATCCTGAAATTTTCTACCAACCAACATGAAAAATACAAGCCCCGTCATGCTGTCAAAATACCCGGAACCTGTATAACTTATTATTTCGTAGCTGCTGCGTAAAAACATGGCCAATATGCCTAATGAAATAGGAATATCTATGCTTATCGTTTTTTGTTTTATACCTCTCCAGGCATTGATAAAAAATTCAGAAGAACAAAAGAAAAATACCGGCAAAGCAAGAAATAAGATCAGGTTGCTGAAAAATATTTTGAGACCGGGTTCGATAATATTTCCTCCTGAAAAATATTCCGGAAAACTTAACATCATTATATTTCCCAAACAAAAACCTGCAACACCAATTCGATAAATACGGCTTTTATCATTAACTTTAATTTTCTTTTTATCGAGCGAATCAAGGTTTATTAATGGTTCATACCCTATTTTCGAAAGCTGTTCAACAATTTTCTTCAGATTGGTTTTAGTCTCATCGAAAATAATGCTTAGTTCTTTTTTTAAAAAATCAACACGTGAGGAAATAACTCCTGTGTTAATGCGTTGCATGTTTTCTAATAACCAAATACAACTGCTACAATGCATTCTGGGAATATGAAATGTAATATAGATGTTGTTTTTATCCTTAAAGTTGATAAGTTTTTGCTTAATAATCGGATCTTCCAAATACGTGAACCTCGTTGGTTCTACAGATTTAGGTTGTTTAATTCCCGGTGTATTGTTTAAAGAATAAAAAGTGCATAAATTATTTTCATCTAAAATTTCATATACCAGCTTACAGCCTTCGCAACAGAAATGTTTTTCTTCTGAAAAGATGTATTCATTTGGACAGGGATCTCCGCAATGGTAACAAATGAGCTTAGTACTTACTTCTGCCATCCAGTTAATTTAATCTGTGCAATTATAATGATTTTAATAAATTAAGTCACGCTCTCCGTCAAGTATCATATTTCAATATGAACTATATCAGTTTTTAAAAAAAAAAATTAAAAATTTAAGGAAAAATGATAATTATCATATATGTATTATTTAAAGTAAACAATATTTGCATAAATTTTATTTATGAGCAAAGCAATTTATATAGTTATCGATGAATCGCAAACTATTGAAAGTATTCAAAAAAAATTCAATAGTTCTTTTCCATTTTTAAAAATTGAGTTTTTTAAAGACTTTCATAGTGCCGCCTCCGGCAGTAAGAAAAAGAGGATGTATGAATCGGGTTCAATTAAATTAATCGATTTAAATAAAAATTTTAAACGAGGGAGAGTTTCAATAGAAGCCAATCAGACTGTCGCAAATTTAGAATCGGATTTTCAAAACCAATTTGCTTTAAATATTCAGGTATTCCGTAAATCCGGAAAAGTATGGTTAGAAACTTCTGTAACTGATTCATGGACATTGGATGAACAGAATAAAGAAGGACTCAGATTTAGTAAAGAAATAAAAATAAATTGAAAAAAATAGTTTCGGCAAATTAATTAGAAAGTGAAAAAGATTTTCATATTTCTTTCTCTATTTTTAACTTTTATCGTTTATTCATTTCTTGTGTATACTACTGGGACTAAATCAAGTTTGGTTTCAATGAATAAAGAAGCGATTACCGGTAAAGTGTTGTATCAGAAATATAATTGTACCGCTTGTCATCAGATTTATGGACTCGGTGGTTTTCTTGGCCCCGATCTTACAACTGTTTTTTCACAACAAGGAAAAGGAGAAGCATATATAAAAGCTTTCCTGCAAACTGGTACACAAAGAATGCCGGATTTTCATTTAAATAATGATGAGATAAAAAGTTTATCAGAATATTTAAAATACATTGATTCTACAGCTATTACATATAAAAATTAGGAAGATAAATATGAAAAATATAGGCAGAAATAGATCATGGGCAGAACCGTATAAAATTAAAATGGTTGAACTTCTCACAATGTCTAGTCGTGAAGAACGATTGCAATCAATAAAAACTGCAGGCTTTAATACTTTTTTATTGCGTTCTAAAAATGTCTATATCGATTTACTTACTGATAGCGGTACTTCTGCTATGAGCGACAAACAATGGGCAGGTATGATGGTAGGGGATGAGTCATATGCGGGAAGTGAAAATTTTTATCATTTGGAAAAAGTAATTAGAAAATATTATGGGTATAAATATATAGTTCCAACTCATCAGGGCCGAGGCGCTGAAAATATTATTTCAAAAATTATGATCAAACCCGGAGATATTATTCCGGGAAATATGTATTTCACAACTACACGTTTACATCAGGAATTAGCAGGAGGTACATTTAAGGATATTATTATTGATGAAGCTCATGATTCTCTAAACGAGCATCCATTTAAAGGAAATGTGAATCTCGAAAAGCTCGAAAAATTAATTAGGTTTCATGGCGCTTCGAAAATTCCTTATATTTCTATTGCCACTTCCGTAAATATGGCGGGCGGACAACCAATTTCAATTCAAAATCTTAAAGCTCTTAGAAAACTTACCGATAAATATATGATTAAGATAATGCATGATATGACACGTGTCGCTGAAAATGCATATTTTATCAAATTGCGTGAGAAGGGGTATCAAAATAAAAGCATTGGAGAAATTGTAAAAGAAATTTGTTCACTCACTGATGGTGCAACCATGAGTGCAAAAAAAGATGCCCTTGTTAATATTGGAGGTTTTCTTGCTCTTAACGATAAAGCCCTTTACGAGGAAGCAAGTAATATCGTTGTAATTTATGAAGGACTTCATACCTACGGCGGATTAGCAGGTCGTGATATGGAAGCAATGGCTATAGGAATTACTGAATCGGTCAGCGATGACCATATTCGTGCAAGGGTAGGGCAAGTGGAATATTTAGGTAATAAATTAATTGATGCAAAAATTCCAATTGTTTTGCCAATTGGCGGACACGGTATTTTTCTCGATGCAAAACGATTTTTACCACATGTTAAACAATCTCAGTTTCCTGCACAAGCTTTAGCAGCTGAAATTTATATTGACAGCGGCGTTCGATCTATGGAGAGAGGAATAGTCTCTGCCGGAAGAAATAAAGAAACCGGCGATCATTATTACCCTGAGCTGGAACTGGTGCGTTTAACTATTCCACGTAGAGTTTATACACAGGCACATATGGATGTTGTTGCAGAATCAATTCAGGAAGTTTATAAAAACCGGAAAAAAATTAAAGGACTTAAAATTATATATGAGCCTAAATATCTCAGGTTTTTTCAGGCAAAATTTAAAAGGTTGTAGATATTTTAAATAATAATCAGGGCAATTTTGAATGCATAAATCAAATCTGAATAGTTTTTAAATGCACTAGTGAAATATATTAAATAACATCCGCGAAAACCGTCCAATCTGTTTCATCTGTTTTCTATTCTACTAACAAAAACTCAACTAAATTTTTTGAGTTAATATAAAAAAAACATTTAAATCATTCAAAAATGAATTTTAAAACTATCATTGAACCATTTCGCATTAAGACTGTTGAGTCTATAATCATGAGCACAATGGAACAAAGAATAAAGTTTCTCGAAGATGCTTTTTACAATCCTTTTTTTCTAAAATCCGATCAGGTAATTATTGATTTTTTAACGGATAGCGGTACCTCGGCAATGAGCAATAATCAATGGGCCGCTATGATGCAAGGCGATGAATCATATGCAGGTGCCAAAAGCTGGGAACGTTTTGAAAAGGCAGTACATGATCTTACAGGAATGCCTTATATACTTCCAACACATCAGGGAAGAGCCGCCGAAAGAATTTTATACAGCCATCTGGGTGGTAAAGGAAAGTATTTTTTAAGTAACACTCATTTTGATACTACCCGGGCTAATATTGAATACGGCGGAGCAACAGCTCTTGACATTCCAATTCCCGAATCAAAAGATTATTTTTCGTCTTATCCTTTTAAAGGGAATCTCTATATTAAAAAACTTATCCAAATAATTACTGATTTTGGTGCTGAAAATATTGCTGCTGTAATTCTAACGGTTACAAATAATAGCGGCGGCGGACAACCGGTTAGTATGGAGAATGCCAAAGATGTTGGAAAAATTTGCAAGCAATATAATATATTATTTATTCTTGACTGTTGCCGTATAGCTGAGAACAGCTACTTTATTCATGATCGTGAGAAAGGATATGAGGAGAAAACATACAGAGAAATCGCTCAGGAAATGTTTTCACTGGCGGATGCTTGTATTATGAGTGCAAAAAAAGATGCCCTTGTAAATATGGGAGGATTTCTTGCACTCAGAAATACTGAACTCTCTGAGGCTTGTACTCAAATGTTGATTATAACGGAAGGGTTTACTACCTATGGAGGTTTATCCGGAAGAGACATGGAAGCTATTGCTGTCGGCCTGGTCGAAGTGTTTGAAGCCGACTATTTGAAATACAGGATTAAAAGCACTCAATACCTGGGAGAAAATATTTTGAAAAAAGGAATACCTATTATTTATCCTGTCGGTGGCCATGCAGTATATGTCGATGCAAAAAAATTGTATCCGTTAATTTCAGTAAACCATTATCCCGGTCAGGCCCTGGTTTGTGAATTGTACAGAATAGGAGGAATACGAAGTGTTGAAATAGGTTCAGTCATGTTCGGAAAATATGATAATTATGGAATTTTAATTGCTGCTCCTATGGAATTGGTTCGACTAGCCATTCCAAGACGTGTTTATACCCAATCACACATTGATTATGTTATCGAAGTCTTTGATGAAATCATCAAAACAAGAAACGATATTAAAGGAATGCGCATAACAAAAGAACCAAAATATTTAAGACATTTTACCGCGCATTTTGAAAAAATTAATTAGAATTTATTTTGATTTCGCAAAAATCAAAGTCACTCATCTCAATGATTTTTCAATTACTAAATTTTCTCTTTTTCCCAAAACGGATCATTCCATAAAGTACATTCTTTCAATTCGCTTTCATTGGGACGCATTGTTTTCAGAATTTCTTCTGAAAAATCATTTTGTATTCTTGGGAAAAACACTCTTTCTTCAAGCCTGATATGTTTTTCCAACTTGTCGGCTATTTCTGAAAGTAATTCCTTTTTATTTGTAAAAGAACCCTCTAATTTTTTGAAAAGCGCTTTAATAGTTTGGTGTTGAAATAATATTTCTTTTTTATCAAAATCGTCATCGGCTAACTTTGAGAGAATATACTTTTCTTCTCTTTCCATATGTTTTGACAACATTTCTTTGAAATGAAAAATGCAGTAATCAATAATTCGCTCAATTGAAATCTTTTTCTTTAATCCTTCATTTATTTTCCATACAAGCAAAAGTTCATCGTGATGCTCTCTTGAATAACCTTGCAATGATTCATGTCTTTTTAATGCCATACCATATTTTATTAAACGAAGATAGGTTTTTGGAATTTGAATTGGATAAATATCATCCAATTCAAACAAAAAAATTATTCCTGCCCTATGTTTATAGAGCAGGAATAATTAATTTACTAAATAAAAAAACAAATTAATTTATAACTCAATTAGCAGGTGGAAGAATAACTTTGTCAATAACATGTACTATTCCATTTGAAGCCGGAATTGATCCTACAATCATTGCATCATTAATCATGTATTTCCCGTCTTTTATGTGAATTGTAGCATTACTGCCATTTACCATTCCAATCACCTGGCCATCTTGTAAATTATCTGTATTCAAAACACCAACAAATACATGATATTGCAAAATATCAGCAAGCGCTTCTTTCTTTTCGGGTTTTAATAAACCTTCAACAGTACCCGCAGGTAATGCATCAAAGGCTGCATTTGTTGGTGCAAAAACCGTAAATGGTCCATTGTTCGATAAGGCATTTACTAAATCAGCTGCTTGAACTGCAGCAACCAGCGTTGTATGGTCTTTGGAACCAATGGCAACCTTTACAACATTCGGTTTTGAAATATCGTCATTGATATCTGCTTGTTTTGCAGTGGAACCGGCTGATGCATTTGGACCTGTATTATTTTGTTCGTTTGAATTTTGATTTCCAGAATTACCATTCGAACACGATATTAAAAACCCCAAACTGAATCCAAGAATGGAATTGATAAAGAATTTTGTTTTCATATAATTTATTTTGTGGTTTTAGAATGACAATGTTAATAACTCTTAGTTACCGAGAAAATGATATATATCATTTTTATGACTAATTTTTATTACTTTTTTTGTAAACAATATTGATTTTTTTCAAAAAAAGCTTTTAATCCTGAACATATGGATTTTTTATTGATTCGATATAATTATATAATATGAAAAATGAAAATATTCCTTTTTATTTCATTGCTGCTGCTTTGATATCTCTTTTAATTGGATTGCTATTTGGCGTAGTAGGAGGTATTCAATATATCTTACCCGATTTTTTTAAATCTAATTTTCCGTTTTATAAAATAAGACCTCTTCATGTAACATTGGTAATTACATGGATATTTACCGGAGCAATCGGTTGCATCTATTACTTTCTCCAAAAATTAAATAAGGGAAAGCTTTACTCTCCCAAACTAGCTATTCTTCATTTTACGATTTTTATTCTTACCGGCCTTGCAATTGTTATTTGTTATTTCTTTGGCTATTTCGGTGGTAGAGAATATTTGGAATTCCCTCCTGTTCTTGCTTTACCAATGCTCGCTACCTGGATATTATTTTCAATCAATTATTTTATGACAATAAAAGTAAATATCCGTCAATGGCCGGTTTATTATTGGATGTGGACAACAGGTGTGATTTTTTTTCTAATCACTTTTGGTGAAGCTTATTTATGGTCTTTCCCTTATTTCCAAAATAACATTGTCCGCGATATGACTGTCCAGTGGAAAGCAATGGGATCAATGGTTGGTTCATGGAATATGCTAATTTATGGAATCGGATTTTATGTAATGGAAAAAATCAGCGGCAATCGTAAATTTTCATATTCGAAAATGACCTTCTTTTTTTATTTTCTCGGACTAACAAATCTAATGTTTAATTGGGGACACCATACGTACATTGTTCCTGCCGAATATTGGATTAAAAATGTGTCATACATAATCAGCATGACCGAGCTATTGATTCTTGGGAATATAATCTGGAGTTGGAGAAAAACAATTTCCTCCGCAAAAAAAAACGCTCACATCATCGCTTACCATTTTATCGTTGCTGCCGACGTCTGGATATTTTTAAATCTGATTCTCGCTTTAATTATTTCTATTCCATTAATTAATTTTTATACACATGGAACACATATAACTGTCGCTCATTCTATGGGTGCTACCATTGGTATTAATACAATGATTTTATTGTCTGCATTATTATATATCTGCGAACGTAGAGACAGTTCAAATATTAAAAAAAATATAAAAATCGGATTTTGGATTACCAATATTTCTTTATTGATATTTTGGATTTCTCTCATTGGATCCGGAGTCATCAAAGCAATTGAACTTAACAAAGGTGCTACTTTTCAACAAATGATGTTAAAATTATCTCCTTGGTTTCATGGCTTTTCTTTTGCCGGTTTAATCATTTTTATCGGCATTTCTTTAATTTTATTTCCTTTATTTTCTTTTATTAATACCAAAATATTTTCAAATGAAAAGTTGTTAATAAATATTACTATGAATGATGTAGATCATGAATTTCAAAAAGAATGATGGCCAACATTGCATTATTAAATCTAAGACAATGAAAAAAGAATCTTTTAAAACTAAAAACATAATTACCAAGCCTGTAAATTCCGGACTTAAAATTACACGCTATTATACAGAGCAGAATATCAGTCCCTTCGATCAATTTACCTACGAAAATCGTTCTAGTATCATCCGTAATACCGATGGAGAAGTTGTATTTGAAATGCATAATGTGGAAGTCCCGGTTGGGTGGTCGCAAGTCGCTACTGATATACTTGCACAAAAATATTTTCGCAAAACAGGTGTACCACAAAATGATGGAAGCTCCGGTGGAGAGAATTCTATTAAACAAGTCGCTCATCGTATGGCAAAATGTTGGTCGGAGTGGGGGAAAGCAAATAATTATTTCGCAGATGATAAAGATGCACAGATTTTTTATGATGAAATTGTTTTTATGATTATTGCTCAATATGCCGCACCTAATTCTCCGCAATGGTTTAATACAGGATTATTTTCAACATATGGCATCAAAGGTGAAAGTCAGGGTCATTGGTTCGTCGATAATGCAACAGAAAAAATACATGAATCAAAATCAGCTTATGAAAGACCTCAGCCCCACGCATGTTTTATTTTATCTGTAAAAGATGATCTTGTAAATCCTGGCGGTATCATGGATTTGTGGACACGGGAAGCAAGAATTTTTAAATACGGCTCAGGTGTTGGAACAAATTTTTCTTCAATCCGCGGGGAAAATGAAAAACTTTCTGGTGGTGGATTCTCTAGTGGCCTTATGTCTTTTTTAAAGATTGGTGATCGGGCCGCCGGCGCCATTAAATCCGGCGGCACTACTCGCCGAGCCGCTAAAATGGTTTGCCTCGATCTCGATCATCCGGAAATTGAATCTTTCATTAACTGGAAAGTTGAAGAAGAAGGAAAAGTCGCCGCATTAATAGCTGCTGGTTTTTCTTCTGATTATGAAGGTGAAGCTTACAAAACTGTTTCCGGACAAAATTCAAATAACTCTGTCCGGATTCCTGATTCTTTTTTTAAAATATTGGCCGAGAATGGAAATTGGAATTTGAAAGCAAGAACCGATGGTAGTATTACTGAATCGATACCGGCAAAGAAATTATGGAAAGAAATTAATCACGCTGCTTGGCTTTGTGCCGATCCCGGATTACAATTTGATTCAACAATAAATGCCTGGCACACGTGTCCAGAAGGCGGACGCATAAATGCCTCTAATCCTTGCAGTGAATACATGTTTTTAGATAACACAGCTTGCAACCTGGCCTCTTTAAATTTAAGAAATTTTTTTGATGACGATACGTGTGAATTTAATGTGCAATCTTTCGAACACGCTTGCAGACTTTGGACAATAGTTTTGGAAATCTCTGTCCTGATGGCACAGTTTCCTTCCCGAGAAGTTGCTCAGTTATCTTTTAATTATCGGACGCTTGGTTTAGGATATGCTAACCTGGGTTCTTTATTAATGGTTTCAGGAATTCCTTATGACAGCGATAAAGCCAGAGCAATAGCCGCAGCTATTACATCTGTAATGACAGGAGTCGCTTATAGAACTTCTTCTGAAATGGCATGTGAACTTGGTTGTTTCAAAGAATATGAAAAAAACCGTCAACATATGCTTCGCATTATTCGAAATCATCGCTATGCTGCTTATCATGCCGATGATGCTTATGAAGGAATTGAAATTAAACCTGTAGCAATTGAAGCTAAATATTGTCCCGATTATTTATTAAAAGCTGCTTGTAATGCCTGGGATGACGCTTTGAAGATGGGCGAAAAATATGGCTATCGGAATGCTCAGGTTAGCGTCATCGCTCCTACAGGAACAATAGGATTGGTAATGGATTGTGATACTACCGGTGTTGAACCTGATTTTGCATTAGTTAAATTTAAAAAACTTTCCGGCGGAGGTTATTTTAAAATTGTTAATGAATGCATACCAATTGCTTTACACAATCTGGGTTATTCAAAACATTCTGTAAAAGAGATAATTGAATTTGCAACCGGTAAAGGAAATTTCCATGGTGCTCCATTTATCAATACCGAAACTTTAAAATCAAAAGGATTTATTAAAACAGAAATTGACAAATTAAATATTGCCTGCGCTTCTGCTTTTGATATTAATTTTATTTTTAATGTTTATTCTCTTGGTGAAGAATGCCTTCAACGACTTGGCTTCGCCAAAAATCAATATTCGAATTTTGAATTTAATTTATTGAAAGAATTAGGCTTCACCGAAGACCAGATTGAAGAAGCCAATCAATATGTTTGCGGTACAATGACCCTTGAAGGGGCCCCGCATCTCAAAGCGGAACATCTTCCTGTTTTTGATTGCGCAAACAAATGCGGTAAAACAGGAAAACGATTTATTCACCCTCTCGGACATATACGGATGATGGCCGCCGTGCAGCCTTTTATTTCCGGTGCTATTTCAAAAACAATAAATCTTCCCCATGAAGCTTCTGAAAAAGATATTGAAGATTGTTATATGCTTGGTTGGAAAATGGGATTAAAAGCTGTCGCCATTTACCGCGATGGAAGTAAACTTTCACAACCGCTTTCTGCCAGAGGCAAAACAAAAAGTTTGGCTATCGAACCCATAGAAGAAAATTCTTCCATCGATACAGATAAATTAACTGCCGATGATGTTATCGAAGCTGCGCGCAGAATAATTCAGGTTTCTTCTGACACTAAATTCAAACGTCAGCTATCAAGTATTGTTCATCGAAAACGGTTACCAGGCAAAAGAGATGGCTTTACTCAAAAAGCAAAAATTGAAGGCCATACAATATTTGTTCGTACCGGAGAATATACCGACGGAACACTAGGCGAAATATTTATTGATATGCAAAAGGAAGGAGCTTCTTTCCGCTCTTTACTGAATTGTTTTGCTATCGCCGTTTCTATTGGTTTACAATACGGCGTTCCTCTCGAAGAATTTGTAGAGAAATTTATCTTTACCCGTTTCGAACCTTCCGGTTTAGTCGACCATCCGAATATCAGAAATTCAACTTCTGTTATTGATTACATTTTCCGTTTACTCGCTCTAGAATATCTTGGAAGAGAAGATTTAGTTCAAATAAAACCTTCGGAAATTAAAGATCCTTCAAACGAAAAAAAGAGTAAACCCAATCCCATAAACAAATCATCAGAAATAATACCCGAGCGGCTAAGAGATTCTACACAGCAATACTTAAGTTCTATGATGGGCGATGGGCCGATTTGTTCGTCTTGTGGACATATCACTATTAGAAGCGGTTCATGTTATAAATGCCTCAACTGCGGAACAAGTGTTGGTTGCAGCTAAGGTTATAATTTGATGAGTATCAATATGAAGTTTGATATTTATTTTGATAATATTTTAAATTTCTGGAAATATATACCGACTCAGTTTTTATTTCTAATCCGGATTATAGAAAACCCTAATAAAAGAATGTATTTATTATTTCTATAACTGTCGCTTTCGTATATTTTGTAAAGAGTCTCTTTATTTTATCGATCTTTGTTTCATATATGAAAAAATCGATATTGATAATTATTCTCCTGTTTTCTTCACTAACTTCAACGATAGCCAAGGATTTGGAAAAAGACAATAGTTCTACATCATCTTCTACTTCAGGATATATTCGTGTTTATTTTAATAATCCTGTTGATACAACTGTTGCTACAGGAGAAAAGGCTGTTTATCTCCATTATGCTATGGATGATACATTAATCGCTTATATCAATCGTGCAAAATATACCATTGATGTCGCTGTTTACAATTTTATTCAATCCTCTCAAATTGCAGATATTGCTGCTGCCATAAATGCTGCTTATGCCAATGGAATCCGTATTCGATGGATTTATAACAGCAGCTCATCAAATAGTGGCTTGAATCAATTAAATTCAAATATTCCTACTCTTTCAAGCCCTACTTCCTCTGAATATGGAATTATGCATCATAAATTTATGGTAATCGATGCTAACTCATCCGTTGAAAGTGATCCAATAGTATGGACAGGTTCTACCAATTGGAATTCAGGACAAATGAATTTTGATATAAATAATGTCGTTGTTCTTCAGGATAAAAACCTGGCGCAGGCTTACACAGCTGAGTTCAATGAAATGTGGGGTGATACTGGCGTTACTCCGAATCTGACTAATTCTAAATTTGGTCCCTATAAAACTAATAACACACCTCACATTTTTAACATCGACGGAAAAACAGTTGAATGTTATTTTAGTCCATCCGATAACACAAACGATTATATTTTAAATTCGATAAATAGTGCTAACTCAGAAATTTTTGTTGGCGTTTACACATTTACATTGTCTGAAGATGCTTATGCTATCAAAGATAAAATTCAAAATCAAGGTGTTTATGCAGCCGGAATTATTGATCAATTCAGTGAAGGTTTTTCTCCCTATTCTATTCTGCAGCCCGTTATGGGAAGTCAATTGAAAGTTTACAATAATTCATCTTCAATTTACCATAATAAATTAATAATCGTCGACGCTTGTGATTATAACTCTGACCCATTAGTCGAAACCGGATCTCATAACTGGACATTCTCGGCCAATTCAATTAACGATGAGAATACTCTAATAATTCATGATTCTACAATTACAAACATGTATTATCAATCGTTTAAAAAAGATTTTGCAAGCCTGGGAGGTGTACTTGATCCTTGTATTTTTACAGGTATTTTTAATGTAAATGAAATTGCACACATAAATGTTTTTCCTAATCCGTCAACGGACATACTTTATGTTGAACAATTAAATAATAATTTTGAAAATATTTTTATTACTGATTTAGCCGGAAAAATTATACTGAAAAAAAGTGTTTTAAATATTGATAATATTAAATTTAGTACAGATAATATTTCAAACGGGATTTATATTATTTCTTTATATGGCAAAGATAGATTTGTACAAAAAAAATTAATAATACAGCAATAATAAATGGGGAAAAGGATTTTGATTATTTTATTTTTATTTTTTAAAACTCAAGTTTACTCACAGGGAATTAAAATACTCTTTGATGCAACTAAAGCGGAAATGGCAGGTAATGCCGACTGGATTATTGATTCAGATATATTCAACCTTGGTACTAATTTTAGTGGCGCAATGGTAGCAGGAAGAGGAGATGATTCAAATCCCCAAAATATTCCATCTCCTTCTCAGGATAATATTACTCCTAATACTGTTGAAACCTACTGGAATGGTGCATTAAGTAATTGGGCAATTGATTTGGTAAAACAAGGTTATCAGGTGGAAACTTTGCCTTATAACGACAGTATTACCTATGGAAATTCCTCTCATGCTCTTGATCTAAGCAATTATAAAGTTTTTATAATCACTGAACCGAATATCCTTTTTTCTTCTTCACAAAAAGATGCAATAATTAATTTCGTTCAAAATGGTGGTGGTTTATTCATAATAAGTGATCATGATGTGAGCGACAGAAATGGTGATGGCTATGATTCTCCAAATATATGGAATGATCTGTTTGAAAATAATTCAATTCAATCCAACCCGTTTGGAATGAATTTCGATTTACAAAGTTTTTCTCAAACCAGTTCCAATCTGGCAGCACTCCCTAACGATTCCTGTTTACACGGACCTTTAGGCGATGTTGCACAATTACAATTCAACGGTGGAACTTCGATGTCATTAGATTCTATAGCAAATTCATCAGTACGGGGACTTATATTTAAAAACGGCGCCTCCAATTCAGGAAATGCTCAGGTATTATTTGCAACCGCGCGTTACGGCAATGGTAAAGTTTGTGCAATAGGAGACAGTTCTCCTTCCGATGATGGCACCGGTGATCAAAATGATTTTCTTTATTTCAGCTACACCGGTGTAGCGAATGGCTCGCATCAAAAACTTCTCGTAAATGCCACCCTGTGGCTCGCTTCCGGTGGTTTCTTGTCTGATATTAAAGCTGCTGAAAATAAATTTATTTCATTTGACATTTTTCCAAACCCTTCTCAGGGAAAATTTTCTTTAAATTATTATTTAAAGAAACCTTCACTTTTATCAATTGAAATTATTGATTTAACCGGAAGAGTAGTTTTTCGAAATGAAAATAAATATTTTGAAAGTGGAGTTTCTAATCAGGAATTTTTATTTCAGGGAAAAGGATATTATTTTTTGCGTATTAAATCTTCTGAAGGAACTTTTTCCAAATCAGTTATTTTTAATTAGCGCTCTTCATTAAAGTTAATAATATTTTTCGTCGCGAAACGTCGCGAAACGTTGCATCGTTGCGTTTAATTTTTTACACTTCGATATCATCGCAACATCCATAAATTGACGCTACGAAAAAATATTTTACAGGTGAAAAATGTTAATGAATGTCTTTTTTAAAAAAGGACATATTGTTGAAAACCCTAAAATTTCTGTGCAATCTTCGCGCCTAATACAGCATTGTTTTTTACCAAAGCAATATTTGCTGCAAGACTTTCTCCCGATGTTTTTTCAGATATCGTCTTTAGTAAAAAAGGAGTTAAATTTTTTCCGCTTATATTTTTTTTCTTAGCTTCTTCAAGCGATTCATTAATATAGCCTTCCATTTTGGTAAAAGGAATTTCAAAAGCAGATGGAATCGGATTGGCAATGAGCACAGATCCATTTAAGCCGATTTCCCATTTAATACGAAGCATTTCAGCTATTGAAAATGCATCATCCAATCTTAAAGGAGAGTTAAATCCGCTTTTGCGTGAATAAAAACCGGGAAGTTCATCTTGTCCGAATGTTACAACAGGAATACCATAAGTCTCTAAATACTCAAGCGTAAGTCCAATATCCAAAATTGATTTTACTCCTGCTGAAATCACAGCCACACTTGTTTGAGCCATTTCAATTAAATCTGCGGAAATGTCCATTGTATTTTCCGCTTCCCGATGCACGCCACCAATACCACCGGTAACGAAGATTTTAATTCCTGCTAATGAAGCAATACGCATGGTGGAGGCCACCGTTGTTGCTCCGGACAATTTTTTACTTAAAACGAAAGGCATATCACGTAAACTTACTTTCCAAACATTTTTAGAATTACCCACAATTTCAAATTGCTCAGCATTCAATCCTACACAAAATTTTCCATCCAGAATTGCAATCGTTGCAGGTACACATCCATTCTCTCTGATAATTTTTTCTACTTCCAAAGCAGTCTGAATATTTTTTGGATATGGCATGCCATGAGCAATTATTGTTGACTCAAGAGCCACTACTGGCTTTCCTTCTGTTAGTGCATTCTTTATTTCCGGATGAATATTTAAAAAATTTTTGGCAATCATTTTTCTATTTATAGTTTTTAACTGTATTCTCCAGAATCTCACTCGTTAGGTCATTTTTAATAGCTCCTTTCACATCTAAAATAAGCGAAGCCATGGAGTGTCCATACAATAAGCATTCGGACTGACTTTTCTTTTTCATCCAGGCATAAATCCAACCCCCTAAAGCCGCATCCCCTGCACCTGTTGTATCAATTACATTTACATTAGGTGCTGTTAATTCAAAGTTTTGTTTCGTGTTATAAATCGTGGATCCATTTTTACCATTCCTAACCCATAGATTCTTTACACCACGTGAAAGTATTTCTTCTATTAATTTATCTGCATTACTTTTTCCCGTCGTATCACATATGGCCGCCATTTCTTCATAATTGGGAGTAAGCAGAAGAACATTTTTTATTGGTAAATGTTTAAGTTTATTTGCTTTAGGGATTGAAACAGGTTCAACTACACATGGAATTTTTTCACTTTCACTAAATTCAAGCAGCCATTTTAAACAATCAATACTTAAGTTGCAATCAATTTGCAAAATGGATGCTGACTTAAGCAATGAAATTTTTTTCTCAAGAAATGCAATACTTATAACTGTATCAAAATATCCTGTCATTGCTCCTGAATACAATTCACCAGATGGATTTAATAGAGCGACATAACGTCCAGTATTCTGTTTATTTATTATTGAATCCGAAATGCCTACACCATTCTCTCTACATTTTTCAATAAGCCATTTTCCATCAGTATCTTCTCCAAAATGTGTTATGAGTTCAACATTTTGTCCCAATAATGCCAGATGATTTGCTATATTTCCTGCAACTCCTCCTGATGAACGAAAATAAGTCGCAGGATTTGATGTACCCGGTATAAAATTTTCTATACCGGTAAAACATTCATCAACCAGTATCGCACCTATGCAAACCACTAATTTATTTCCCACAGCGCTAAACTAAAAAAAAAAGGATTCTAATCACTTTACTATCCTTAAATAAAATACATCCCTAATCTTGATTCTAATTTCTAATTCATAAACTAAAGGCTAAAGACTAGAGACTAATGACTATACCCTCTTGTCTCTCGTTTACTATAAGTATGAAATTTCTATTACATCTCCAAAGCAACTTAAAAAAACTTTACTTTTCACAAATGAAAGCATTGGCACTATTAAAAAAATATTTTGGATTTGAAAATTTCAGACCTTTGCAGGAAGAAATTATAACCGCAGTAATTAATAAAAAGGATTGCCTTGTATTAATGCCGACCGGCGGAGGAAAGTCATTGTGTTATCAAATACCGGCTTTATTGTCTGAAGGAATTACCGTTGTAATTTCTCCTCTCATTGCTCTTATGAAAGATCAGGTAGATGCTCTTCGTTTAAATGGAGTAAGTGCAGCTTTTCTAAATTCTTCACTGGATAAAATTTCTCAAAATTCATTGCTGGAAGAGATGAAGGAAAATAAAATCAAACTAATTTATATTGCTCCTGAAAGACTTTCTAGCGGGTTAACAACTTTCATTTCTTTTCTTAAAACGTTGAATGTTTCATTGTTTGCCATTGATGAAGCACATTGCATTTCTCACTGGGGACACGATTTTCGCCCCGATTATTTATTACTCTCGAAACTGAAAGATAATTTTCCGGATGTTCCGATTATTGCACTTACTGCAACTGCCGACAAACTTACGCGAGTTGATATTATTGAAAAATTAAATTTGAAAAAACCTCAGCTGTTTATTTCAAGTTTTAACAGAAGCAACATCAGATACATTATCGAAGAAAAAGTTGATCATTTTAATAAAATTCTTGAATTTGTAAATAGTCATAAAGAAGAATCCGGTATTATTTATTGCCTTTCAAGAAACAATACAGAAGAGCTCGCAGAAAAACTTCTCGACAATGGTTGCAATGCTGCAGCTTATCATGCCGGATTAAATCCGGAAATCAGAAACACGAGACAAGAGCAGTTTAAAAGGGATGAAATTAAAATAATTGTTGCGACGATTGCTTTTGGTATGGGAATAGATAA
>JANLOW010000447.1:0-4186 GCA_031366785.1 Bacteroidota bacterium
GTCTCTCTTTAGCCTGTTCATTTGCACGGTTTGGATGGTAGCAGAATCTCTCTTCAGCTCATTATAAAAACTAATTGCCAGTTCTTTTGCCCTGTCTTTTTCAATTTTATGCTCCCTAACGTTTTCTGCCAGAAACCCACAGAACACAGCGAGGAACAACATTAAAAACTCCCAGAGATAATGGGTCCACTTTTTTCGGGCGGTGTGGGTGTGGGTATGTACTTCCATAATATTTTATTTCAGGTGATATTCCTTTTTAAGAAGTGTTATTAACTCTCTTGCTTTCTTTTGTGCTTCTACTAAATTTACAGTCATATAAACTTTAAGATTTGCTCTGCGCAGACTAAGCCAACTTGTAAACTCCGATAACACGGCGGGTTCGTAGGTAATTAAAGGAAATGGAGTTTCTTTAATCAAGAGAATTGAGTCGGAACTGACGCTGTTTAAAGATTGCCCATTGTTGTAAATATTCTTAAACTTAAAGTCAAAAATTTTAAATTGTAGTTTTCTTGCTTCCATTGAAATGGTTTGAGCAGATATACCCGAATTTTCAACTTTTTGGAGAATCTGGTCATATTCGCCTATACATTTTATTAATTTTCTATTGGTATAGTACCTTAAGGCCCCTGAGTTTACTAATTGTTGTAAAGTTGTTTTGTTAAAAATCATTTGATTATTATACATAGACATGTCTGCAAAATAGTATAAAGTACCACCTGGAATTTGTTTAATATTACCAGCCAGTAATCCAATAAGTGTATCAATATTTTCAGTTTTAATTTTATAATAAGATATAGAATGATTTAGAGCCATTGTGTCACCAGTAACTTCTTCCATTAGTGACATTGCATAATCTTTAGCCCTTTGATGTTCTATCTTATGCTCTCTGATATTCTCTGCTAAAAACCCGCAGAACACAGCGAGAAACAACATTAAAAACTCCCAGAAATAGTGTGTCCATTTTTTTCGTGGGGTGTGGGTGTGGGCATGTACTTCCATAATTAAAATTTAATCAAAGTGATATTTATTCTTAAAATAATGAATAAGTCCGGTGGCCTTCAGGTTTAATTTTTCTAATAATTGCAGTTGGTAGTTACAGTCCAACGCATATTCATTAAGCGCTACAAAAAATTGATTGATTTTATCAGGCTCATTGGTAATCAAAATGGGGATAGTTGGGTCTGCCTTTTTTAATACCATGCTTTTGTAGTTTCTGATGGAATATAACAATTCCCGTATCCGGTACTGTGTTTCCTGGAAACCCGTTGTTTGCGCCATAATTAAAACTCTCACTTTCTTGTCATAATCAAGGATACTGTCTGCATCTGCCTGCCTGAGTAAACGAAGGCCACCGGCATTTTTTAATTGAAGCAATGTTTGGTCAGCATTCACAATGTCGGGAAAGTTGCTACACTTTTTTATTAACTCAACAATACAGGTATTAACACTGCTTTTCTGTTTGGAGAGGGAGTCAAAACATTCGTCTCTTTTTGAAAAGGCATTCATTTTATTTACATATACAGCAATGAGTCTTGTAAACTCAGTAGTGTCGGTTTTCAGATCTTTGTAAAATGAACGGATATATTGCATCCCTTTTTCTTTTTCAATTTTATGTTCTAATTGATACTCTGCCAGAAACCCACAGAACACAGCCAGGAACAACATTAAAAACTCCCAGAGATAATGTGTCCATTTTTTCCGGGCGGTATGTGAGTGTGCATGTACTTCCATAAATGATTTTATTTGAGCTGGTATTGCTGTTTCAGCAACGCAATCAGGTTTTCTGCTTTTGTTTTTAAAGCCTTTCCTCTTTGTGTATTTCCTAAACAACTTAATGATAAGTATTGTATCTGGAAGGCAATATTATTAATAGCTATTGGGTTGTCAGTTATTAATTGGGGATTAGTAGTGGGCCGTACAAATTTAAAATCTGAATCCATAGCTTTGTAGAGCTGATCGGCATTAAAAACAGAACCCCCTATTTCCCGAAACGTGGTTCTTATTCTTATATCAGATTCATCCCATTCTCTTAATTCTTTAACCGATGCATCATAACCCAGTATGTTGTTGATAATTTTTTCATTCCTTATCAATCGGAGATTTCCGGCATTTTTTAATTGCTGCATTGTTCCATCCGTACTTACAAATGGAGGGCCATTAAAAACATGCCGGGCAAAAAAATAAGTTTCATTACCAAATTGTTTGTGCATACCAGTGCTTAGCAATAGTAGTAATGAATCCATCATAATCCTTTTTTCTTTCCTTAAATCAATATAGGTCTGAAGGGTGGCTGTATCTGTTTTCAAATCCTGAATTAGTGATTGAGCATATTTTTCTTCCCGAAGATGTTCTACCTTATGTTCCCGGATATTCTCCGCAAGAAACCCACAGAACACAGCAAGGAACAACATTAAAAACTCCCAGAGATAATGGGTCCATTTTTTTCTTGGGCTGTGTGAATGGGCATGTACTTCCATAAATAATTTATTTCAGGTGATATTCTTTTTTCAAAATATTGATTGTATTAGTAATTACTCTTAATAAAACAACATGTCCGCCTTTAATGCCATATTGAACATAAAAGCCGTATCTCCTGAGGTTATCAACATATAATTTAATAGCTTCTTTATTTTCAACGTTAATCGTTGCTGTTTCCGGAATGTCTGACAATTGCAGTTCAACAGAAGAAGAATCTGAAAAATGCTGAAATGCAGTGGTGGCGATCATATCTGTAACAACCCTGTCGGCAAATGACCAGGCAGACAGGTCTATATTATTCTGCAAATTTTCTGCAAAGGATGATATCTGCAAATTGAATTGGTGATATTGAGCCTCAAGCTGGCTGATCGTATTTGTTACATTCTTATTTCTGATCAGGCGAAAACCTTCCGTGTGTAATTGGGATAAAGTACGTTCTGTAGGGTGAAAATTGTAGGCCCATGCGGTACCGAGCATAAACGCCTGGTAAACCAGCCGGTCTTTTCCTTTAAGATCGGTCATCTGTAATAAATGCACTGTTGAATCCAGCCAGGTTAAATGATAAGGAATAAGCTTGTTGATGCTTAATGCTAAAAAGGCAGAATCTGTTTTCAGGTCTTCCACCATAGACGCTATATACGCTTTTTCCCTTCGATGTTCTACAAGATGTTCTCTTTGGTTCTCTGCCAGAAACCCACAGAACACAGCAAAGAATAACATTAAAAATTCCCAGAGATAGTGGGTCCATTTTTTTCTTGAGCTGTGTGAGTGTGCATGTACTTCCATAAGCAATTAATTTAGAATCAGCGTTATGAGTTATGAATGTCAGTTTGATATTTTGTAAGGTCATTCATAACTCTAAATTCATAACCTATCATTTATTTTCATTCCAGGTGATATTCTTTTTTGATCAGAGCAATTAATCTTTCGGCACTTTGTTCAATAGCCTGGTAACCGGCCTTGTCCTGGCTGGTAGTAATTTTCTGATCCGCTATAAAATTGAAAAACTCATTCAGATGTTCCCTGTTTATGCCGGCACTCAGGCTGTCAACCACATTTCTTTGGTTAATAAAACCAGATTGTGTTCTGTACTTAGAAAGAAGGCTGGTGGCTTTCACAATTTTATGCAGCATATCCTTTCCTTTTTCCTGTAGGTTGATATAACCTTCTCTCCAAAACTCAGCTCTTTGCCACTGTAGGTCATAAGCAGCAATAGAATCTGCAATATTTTTTTTGCGGATCAGTCGTAGCCCGCCGGCATTTTTCAACTGGTCCATGGTGGTACTGTTTCTCCGGTAATGCCTGTCCCAAAGACTTCTTCGCATATTGCGCAAAACGGTACCGGGTATTGTTTTTGCATCCGGGTTTGCTTCAAAAAAAAGAAAGATGGAGTCAATGGCTTTTATCCTTTGATCCTTTCGGGGAAAACCTTCGTTAAGATTCGTAGTATCATTCTCCAGATCATAAATCAATGATTGCATGTATTGTTTTTCCCGTTGCCGCTCTATCTTATGCTCCAACTGATACTCTGCCAGAAACCCGCAGAACACAGCAAGGAACAACATTAAAAACTCCCAGAAATAATGGGTCCATTTTCTGCGGGGGCTATGAGTATGTGAATGTACTTCCATAAATTTTTATTTGAGGTGATATTCTTTTTGAATTGTTGCCAGCAGGTTTATAGCTTTTTGTTTCATCTCGTCAAGCA
>JANLOW010000478.1:0-2157 GCA_031366785.1 Bacteroidota bacterium
TTCGGATGCGTCAGATTAATTGTCTGATTGCATGTTGCTTTATTTCCTGCACCATCTTCGAAAGTCCATGTTCGTGTAACAGTGAGATTACAAGTTCCTGAAACAACATCTATGTATTTATAAGAAACAGCTGTTGTGCAAACAGAAGTTGCAATTCCATTATTAGGAGCACTTTCAAATTCTAATTTAGAGGAATTAGCAAGTGTTGCAGAATATGCCGGCTTGTCTATGTTACTGAGGCATCCATTTATATTTCTGGTATCAGGACAATGGCTAATAACAGGAGCAACGATGTTGTAATTTAATGTGAGAATATCGCCGAGGCAATCTACGCCCGGTGTATAAGAATTACTATTATCTACATCGTAATATGGTTGATAAGTCTGAATAAGCTGACCGGATGTTCCACTGCTTAATCCGTATGGTCCATAAGGTCCGCCGCTAAAATAAGTGTTAACTCCTAACCCCTGAGGTCCCGGTGCAATTGGTGCAATATCAAACTGTGGACGTGGAGGTCCCGGAGGGAAAACATTGCCTCCATTATAAGTAACATTCGTAGTGCCGCTTAGGTTTTCTAAAAATCCTACCTGTGATCCCGGAACACTTGCATAACCTATAAAGGAAAATTTAGAGCCAAGGCAAAAGGTCAGATTTAATGTGACGTTTCCGTTGATTGTATTCCCGTTTACAGAAGAACCATTGTCAGTTGTAGCTGTTATGCCAAAGGAAGGTGAACAAGTACAGCTTCCAGGAATCGGTTGGAAACCATCGTTTGAATTGCCGCCATTATCAGTTCCGGAACTTAAAAATGGTACATAAGTTACATTAGTAATGTTATTAATCTTGGCATCGACTGATGCCCGAACAAATGTTCCATACCAGTTACATGTTGCATTAACAGTTGGTGTTGCTCTTAAATTATTTATAGCAAAACCGGTATTACCGGAAAGATCGTTGTCGTTTATTCCGCCAATGGTTCCTGCATTAGCTTCTATGCGAATGCCGTCAACAGTATTGGATGTAATAAAGTTTTCTGTGGCAGAAATTAGTTTACCACCATTTATTACGCGAACACCGGTACCATTTGCAAAAATTTTATTTTGAAAAACAGTAGCAGAGCTGGCATCTATATCAATACCTATAACAGACCCTGTTATTGTAGCAGTATTGCCATGGATGTTTGCACTTCCGGGGCTATTGGCTTGATCAAAAATCCAAATACCTGTTGTTGAACCGGTAATTGTATTGTTATTAATATCTGTTATTAAGGATGGCTGATAGATAATGATTCCATAGTCGCCGCCGCTTACAGTATTGCCGGAGATTATATCATTTGTGCCTCCCGCATTGTTATCAGATTCAATACCTGTTCCTCCTGCAATATTCGTAACGTTATTGTTAGAAATAGTTGTGCCGACTGAATAATTTGTTGCAATACCATTCGTACAATTAGATACAGTATTATTGTTAATAATACCTGATTCACCATAATTGAATATACCAATTGAGAGAGGTTCACTTTGAACTCCATCGATAATATTATCATGTATATTAAATGTATTTGATGGTGAAGATCTTAGTGCAGGTTGAATTCCTCTGCGATAAACATCTTTTACAGTTACGTGGTGAACTTCCAGATTTGTACAATCAAATGCACTAAAGTCTGTTACTATACCTGAACTAGCATCTATATCGCCAACGCCGGTAATTAAATTATTTTTCCCGTCAGCAGTAAGATGATGTATTTTTACATTATTTGATTGTACAAGGAATATTGGACTAGCTAATGTGCCACCGGCTGGATTGCTTATTGCCGGTCTTACAATTGTTAATCCTTGTCCGGCTCCGGCAATTTCAACTTCTTTATTTACTGTTACATTATCGTAGAAAGATCCCGGTCCGACGTTTACAATAAATCCATTGGATGATGCATCAACACCACGCTGAATTTTTGCAGTAGTTGTAACAGGAGTAACAAAACTATTTACGGTTACATAATCATTGTTTGTTTTCACTGTAACGAATCCCAATCCACTTGCATCTATTGCATGTTGAATTCTATCTTCTAAAGAAAACAGATTAGTTATCGGCATTGCTGCAGGTAATTCAAGACCTGAGCCAACATCATATTTGTTATTCTTTGCATCAAGATTGGTT
>JANLOW010000022.1:0-11567 GCA_031366785.1 Bacteroidota bacterium
TTAGAATTTTTGCTGATAATATTCCATCGGATGGTAAACTAATTTATTGTTTGAATGATGATGAAGTTAAAAGAATTATAAAAGAATCAAAATCGGAAGCAGAAAAAATTTCTTATACGATTCCTAAATATGAAATTATCGGTGGCATTACTTATCTTTTAACTCCTTTTGGCAAAACACAATTATCAATATTTGGGGAACACAATCTTTTAAATTTAGAAGGGGCAAGGGTTGTATGTAATGAGCTTGGAATAAAGGATGAATTATTTTATAAATCAATTAGCAGTTTTAAAGGTGCCATGCGGCGATTGGAATTACTTGCTAAAAACGATTCCGTTGCTGTTTATAAAGACTTCGCCCATTCTCCTTCTAAACTAAAAGCAACTATTAATGCTGTCAGGCAGCAATATCCAGACAGAAAGCTAATAGCATGTATGGAATTGCATACATTCAGCAGTTTGAATGAAAAATTTCTGGATCAATATGCAGGAACTATGGACGATGCCGATTTTGCATTGGTTTATTTTAATCCACATACAGTTGAACATAAAAAACTAAAACCTGTTACTGATATAATTGTTAAAAATGCTTTTAAAAATTCTCATATTAAAGTATATACTAATTCCCGTGAATTGCAAAATGATTTGCTTTCATTGGCCTGCAAACAATCGGTTTTTTTAATGATGAGTTCCGGTAATTTTGATGGAATGGACATGAGCGATGTGGCAGATAAATTAGCCGGAATTAAAACGATGATTCAATCTAATTAAAATTATGCGCCTTCAATTAATTATATTTATTTTATTTGTATTGCTATTAAATGCATTTTCTATTTCTGCTCAGCACGGGATTACGTTGCCTACGTTAAAGGATAAATTTGAAAAGAAGTTAGGAAATCTTCGAATGTCAAATACGATAATTAAGCTTGGAAGAATTAAGAATAATGAAGTCAGGTACGATACGATACGGTTATTTAATGATGGACAAATTCCAATGAACATTTCCCTGCCTTTGAAGTTGCCTTTGTATATGAAAGTTAACATCAAAGGTTCGCCGGTAGCCGCAGGTGGTGAGGGTTATATAGCATTGGTTTATGAGGCATCTAAAAAAAATGATTATGGTTTTGTATTCGATCGTATTCAGTTGAATTCAGATGATGCGGTAATGCCACAAAAATATATTACTGTAACTGCAGTAATCGATGAGTTTTTTCCCAATGAACAATTAAATGATGGAATGAATGCTAAAGCATTAATACCTGAAAGATCATTTAACTTTGAGAAATTAAAACAGGGCGAAAAAATTTCTCATTATTTTAAAATATACAACGTTGGAAAACGTCCACTCTTATTACATAAAATTAAAACTAATAACGGTTGTATTAAAGCGTCATTCTCAAAAAAAGAAATAGCCCCTGGTGATTCGGCTATTATTTTATCAGAGTATGATTCATTTGGAAAACTCGGAAAAGAATTAAGAATTTTTTCTCTTTATATAAATGATCCCCTTTTACCTGAAGTAAAATTTGAAATTAATGGAGAAGTCAGTAAATAATTGACTGATTACTTTTTTAAAATAATACCAATCCCTATTATCCATAAACCATTAAATAATATCTAATATCTAATATCTAATTTCTAATATCTAATTTCTAATTTCTAATACCCCAACTAGCTATTCAACATTACCGGCATCACTAGCATTAAAATTTCTTCGTTTGTATTCTCTTTTTCAGTTGGGAAAAGAATTCCTGCACGATTAGGAGCCGACATTTCAACGGTTACATTTTCGCTGCCGAGGTTGCTTAACATTTCACTTAAAAATCGGGCATTAAATCCAATTTCCATGTCTTCTCCATCGAACTGACAAGTAAGTCTTTCATTGGCTTCATTGGCGAAATCAAGATCTTCAGCGCTAATATGTAATTCACTACCGGCAATTTTTAAACGAACCTGATGTGTGGTTTTATTGGAAAAAATAGAAACGCGTCTGACTGAGTTTAGCAATGCAGAACGGGAAATTGTAAGTTTGTTTGGATTGTCAACCGGAATTACGGCTTCGTAATTCGGATATCGGCCATCAATTAATCTGGACATCAATGAAAAATTTCCAAATTCGAAAAAAGCATTGTTATCATTATGACTTATATTGACATTTTCTGTACTTTCATTTAATACATTTTTTAAAAGGTTCAGTGGCTTTTTAGGCACAATGAAAGCACCTTCATTGGAAGATTTAAGATCGTTACGGCGATAACGAACCATTTTGTGAGCATCCGTAGCTACAAAAGTTATATTTTCTTTACTCAACTGAAAAAAGACACCTGACATTACCGGCCGTAGTTCATCGTTGCCTGTAGCAAAAAGTGTTTTATTAATTGCTTCATAGAGGGTTGAAGCGCCAATGCTAAATGATTTAGCCTTATCCATGACGGGTATTTTCGGATACTCTTCTCCATCAAAGCCGGTAAGTTTATATTTACCATAGTCAGAAACGATTTCTATTGCATGACTTTTTTCATCAACAAGAAAGGTAAGTGGTTGTTCAGAAAATGTTTTTAAAGTATCAAGAAGAATTTTAGCAGGTACAGCAATTTTCCCCCCGTTTTTAGTCTCATTGATTGGAAGCGATGTTGTCATGGTAGATTCCATATCAGAAGCGGATACAAGAAGTGTTCCTTTATCAACGACGAATAGAAAATTATCTAAAATTGGAACTGGATTGTTATTATTTAAAACACCACTGATTTGTTGAAGATGCTTTTGTAAAAGACCACTGGAGACGATGAATTTCATTGCGAATATTTTTAAATGAGTTACTTCGGTTTAATAGTTGATAATCAAATTATTATAATAAACAACCCAAAGCGAAGTGATTTTCACAAACCTACATGATTCAACGTAGACTAGCAAAGAAAATCGGGAATGAATTAGATCAAAATTATCAACAAATAGTTTAAAACTTTTAATTCATTTTGATTGTTTAGGTTGATGAAGATCAAAATCCATAAACTGTCTTAATAATTTATCAAAAGTATAATGCTGAATAATGACGAATTCTTTTTCAGGTTTTACATAACCATAGATTCGGTCTAAATCAAATTGTGGCTTACCGCTTTTTTCATCAGCTTGTGGTAATGAAGAAGGTGAATAGGGAATTGGATAAATATCAACTTCTTTGGTTTGGCCCGCTTTATTTGTCAGGGAAACAATAATCGACGGTGGATACTGAAGTATTGAATCTTTTTTAAAATCAGTAAGATTTTTTGCTTGTGCTTCATAAAAAACATTTTTATAAAACGTTAAATAATTGTCCACTGCCACCGAATCGACGTATTCTATTATTTTCTTATTTGAGGGTGATTCAATTTTGAATTTACCGTCAGCAGATGTGATCGTAAAGGATTTATCAGGGAAATTGGAATAGCTAACAGTAAGCGATTTTAAATCCTGTGGCTCGAGCCGAAATAAACGAGGCATTTTCCAGTCTTCGGTTTTGACGCTGTATCGTGGAGTAAGATATCCGTTAAAGCCGGGGATTTCAGTTATAAATGGAACAGTGGAATTTTCGATGATCATGAATGTTCCAAGTCCGTTTTCCGTTTGACTTCCTACATAATAGGTTTTAGAAGGAGTTTGAGCATCGTTCTGGTAGATTTCACACTTGATTCCGGAGGATGCCAAAGCTTTTATAACGTTGTTATAAGCGGCTTTGGAAACTCTGCTTTGAACATCAATCTTATAAACACCATCCAGAAATAATTTTAAAAAATCAGCTTTGGGTTCATCTTTTCCATTGAGAAGCCATTCTTTTTTGTTCATTCTTTCGAGTGTAACGGAGTGTCCATTTCTATCGGCGATAAAAATTTTTGTAATTGAAGCTGTATCCTTAATGGCGAAATCACTGAGTTCCTTTTTTATTGTAGAATTTGTACTACGGTAAATAAAAAAAGTGGTGATGATAATTAAAGAGAACAGAATAATAAGTAGGGATTTATTTTTTTTCATTGATTATCTCGTAAATTTTTTCTTCCTGAGAAAATTAAAAATAAATCCGAAAATTAAAACAATTAAAGTAGGTATAAGAAGATTTATCCATTGTATAAATGTACGATTTTCTGTTTTTGCAGCATCGAGAAGTCTTAACTTGAATTCTTTTCCACGTAAACCGAGAATTGCTTTATTCCCACACAAGTAATCAATGCAATTAAGAATAAAATTTTTATTGCCGTAATTTTGTCCGGTAAATCTATCGTAGCCCAGTGGATAGATATTCCCTTTTTTACTTACATAATTGGCGATTACATCTCCATCGCTGATTACAATCATACTCGTTAATACGCTGGTTTTTTTGAAATCTATTTCAGATGATGAAACAATTTGTTCAGGAATACGATTGACATAGTTTGAATTAAAATTTCCTTCAAGTAATACAGCGACAGGAATATTGTGTTTATTAAACATTTTAGGATCCGGTTCTTCCCGAAGCATATTTATACTTACACGTGCCGGCGCCATTTGCAACCTGCTGAATTTGCTGGTGGTAAGTAGAACAGTTTTGTTTACATTTTCACTTTCAATAGTATCGATAGAGCTTACAAATTCAGTTTTAATAGCATTGAGATTATGAATAATCGGATGAAGCCCCTCTGTTTGTAACAATGGAAAATAATACCATGGAAATAATTTTTGTTTAGGTTGATTGCCGACATAACCGGTCACAATTGGAATAGGAGCAGCCTGGAGATCGAGCAGCAAATCAGTATTTATTCTCACGCCGTATTTAAAAAGCATGTCATCGATATTTAGTTCAATGGGTACAGCTACATTGCTGCTGGCAGCAGTAAGACTGTCCATATTTATTTGCATTCGATCAATTAACCATAATATTTTTCCGCCATGCATGATATATTGATCGATAATAAATTTGTCTTTTTCATCAAAGGCCGTATCGGGACCTGCAATAATTATAGCAGAAAAATCTTTTAATGCATTTAGCGCTCCTTTTATATTTACTGAATCAACTTTATAGAAATCCGATAACGCATTACTTGCATCGCTGATACGAATGGTAGGCAATTCTTTTTGACCCTGAAGAAATCCGACAGAAAGACCTCTTTCTACAGTAATTCTGCGGAGCATGCTGCTTATTTCATATTCAAGATTTTCAATAGAATTGTTAAGCATTTGTTCGGGTGAACTACCCATTTTGCTTTTTAGGATTTGTAATGGATATTCTTTGCTGCGATAAGTTACTATTGCTCCGGGAAAAATGATTTTTTGAGATTGCCCCGCTAGATCTTTTTGTTCGAGATTAGTTGGTATTAGGCCTTTTCCGGCCAGCTGTTTATATAACTGCATTTTTTCTTTCTCATCTGAACTTGCCGATGGATCGATGAATTCATATTCTATATTATCGCCTGAATAAACTCTGAATTCGTCAAGCAATTCTTTCAGAGAATTTTTTAATCGGTTAAAGCCGGGAGGCAGATCGCCATCAAGGTATATTTTAAAGAAGACAATGTCGTTCAGGTCTTTGGATAGTTGTTTGGATGATTGGGAAAGCGTAAATCTCTTTTCTTGAGTCATATCGATACGGCTAAATACAAACCTACTTAAGACATTAAGTAAAACGAGTATAGAAACCAGTAGTAAGAGTTGAAGCAGACTTTGTTTTTTAATGTTTCTTATTGCCATATCATTACCATTTACGTTTTTCAAGTATGAAACGAGATAGAAAAAGAAATAATAATGTAAGTGAAATAAAATAGATAAGATCACGGGAATCAATTACACCGCGACTGAGTGAAGTATAATGAGCACTGATTCCCATTAATGCAAAAATGTTGCTAATTGAAGAAATATTGATTATTGAACTTAGAAATTCAAAGCCTGAGTAAAAGAAAAATGAAAAAATAACGGCCAGTATAAAAGAAACGATTTGATTGCTTGAAAGAACAGAACAGAAAATCCCAATAGATACGAAAGCACTGCATAGGAAAAGTAAGCCAATGTACGATCCGGAAATTCCGGCCAGGTCTATATTTCCTTTGGGTGATGCCAGAAAATAGATACTTAATAAATAAACAATAGTCGGGATTAAAGCACTAATTACGAGTAAGACAGCAGAGGCATATTTGGCAGTAACGATCTGCCAATCGGACAACGGTTTGGTAAGTAGCAATTCAATTGTTCCTGATTTTTGTTCTTCGGCAAACATCTTCATTGTTATAGCAGGAATAAGAAAAAGAAACAGGAGTGGAGCGAGGATAAAAAAGGAATCCAAGTTGGCATAACCGTTTTCAAGAATATTAAAATCAGTTGTCGGGAAAACCCATATTGTTAAACCAGTTGCACATAAAAAAACAAGAATAACAACATATCCCGTAATTGAACTAAAAAAACTACTTATCTCTTTTTTAAAAAGTGAATACAAGGTGAATTTGCTTTGGGCGGTAAAAGTAAGTAATTAGATTGTTTTAAAGTTCGGCATCAGTGAATAGTTATTAGTATTTGTGTATTAGTAAGTAAATGGTGATTATCAATTAGTAAAATTATTTTTTATTTCCTAAATATTATTAATTAAATAGCGAACGAATTAAAACCTTGCTAATACGTCTAATCCGTATTCTATTGTGGAAATGAATAATTGCATTTGTTCTGCACCATCAAGTAAATCCTTTAACCCTTCCTTTCAAAGTTCAGACAGTTTTTTGCCATTGGAATTTGCAGTAAATAATTGTAATACTATAGGAGAAATTTGTTTTTCACCAACAAGCAAATCCCTTAGTGTATATTCAGAGACTATTCGTAACTTCGGCCAAACTAAATAGTACGTATGCAGCTAGTCGGTGAATTAATACAATTAAGGGCACTTGAACCGGAAGATTTAAATCGTTTATACAGATGGGAAAATGATAGCTCCATCTGGAGTGTCAGCGGAACATTAATGCCTTTTTCAAAATTTATTTTAGAAGAATTTGTAAATCAGGCGCATCAGGATATTTATACCAATAAACAATTACGTCTTATTATCGACTTAAAATATTTTGATGAAGACGATAATATTTCTGATAAAGTACATTCAATAGGATGTGTCGATCTTTTTGATTTTGATCCTAAAAACAAACGTGCCGGATTGGGGATTCTCATTGCCAATAAAGCCGACCGTGGCAGAGGTTATGCTACAGAAGCATTACATCTTTTAATTGATTATTGTTTTGAAATACTTGACATGCGTCAGATTTATGCTAATGTCAGAGTAGATAATGAAAACAGTGTTGCTCTGTTTAAACGTGTCGGTTTTGAAATTACCGGTTTAAAGCAAGATTGGATTTATGAATATGGAAAATATTATGATGAATACCTTTTACAATTGATTAAAAAATAATTCTGCTAAGAAATTTTTTATTTTTCGATGGAGGAATATTAAAACGAAATGCGGGTTTTGAAAAGCTATTAAATTATCAAAAGATTAATGTGTCTTAATCCTCAGATATTAAAGAATTATTTTAAACCCTTGCACGTTTTTGCATTTTCACTTTTATTTTTTTCCTGCCATAAAAAAGTTACTGAAAATGAAACCGGGAAAGAGTATGCGTCTTTAGCGGATTCAACTTCTTACGTCGGAATAGAATCATGTAAAAGTTGTCATTCTGATAAATATGAATCTTATATTAAAACTGGCATGGGAATGTCGTTTGATGTAGCATCTAAGAAAAAATCTTCTGCTGTATTTTCTGCTCATGATGTCATTCACGATAAATATAAGAATCTGAATTATCATGCCTTTTGGAAAAACGATTCTCTCATGGTTTCTGAATTCCGAATTTCCGGCAGAGATACTATTTATAAGAGAAATGAAGCAGTTTCATGGATTGTCGGTTCAGGACAACATACTAATTCACATCTCATGAATGTGAATGGCTACGTCTATCAGATTCCTGCTACATTCTACACTCAACAAGGAAAATGGGACTTGCCTCCTGGTTTTGAAGGAGGATTTAACAGTAGGTTTTCTAGGAAAATTGAGATCGAATGCATGACTTGTCATAATGCTTATCCTAAAATTGTTACCGGCTCTGAAAATAAATTTTCTTTTGTTCCAAATGGTATCGATTGTGAGCGTTGTCATGGTCCGGGCGGACAACATGTAAAAGAAAAATTGGCAGGGAATATTGTTGATATAAAAAAAGAAATAGATTATTCGATTGTTAATCCTGCAAAGCTGCCGGTTCCTTTACAATTGGATATTTGCCAGCGTTGCCATATCCAGGGAAATGCTGTTTTACAAGAGGGTAAGTCATTTCTTGATTTTCGTCCGGGAATGAATTTATCGGATGTTATGGATGTTTATATGCCTCAATATAAAAATGACGACAATTCACATATCATGGCTTCACATGCAGAACGTATGAAAATGAGCAAGTGTTTTATTACTTCATTAGCGAATGCTTTTACATATAGTAAAAATCATCCATCGCTTACTCCTTATAAAAATGCAATGACATGCGTAACATGCCATGATCCTCATATTAGTGTAAGGGCTACGGATGAATCAATATTCAATGCTAAATGCAATAAATGTCATTCCGTTATTGACAAAACTAAAACAATTGGAAATTTTTCTTTCAGTAACAAAACCTGCACAGAAACTATGAAAGCAAGAATTGCAGTTGGCGACAATTGTGTAAAATGTCACATGCCTAAGAATGGCACAATCGATATTCCGCACGTAACCTCTACTGATCATTGGATACGCATACCTCTAAAGCAAAAAGAAATTCAAAAGATAAAAGAATTCGCAGGATTGGTTTGTATTAATAATTCAGCCGCTGGAAATAAATCGAAAGGAATTGCTTTTCTATCTTATTATGAAAAATTTACAGCGAATCCTGCATTTCTGGATTCTGCAAAAAAATATATCAATGATGATAACAAAGATAGTATCAAAGCCAATTTTAAAACACTAATTCGTTGGGCTTTTTTGAAAAATAATAACCTACAGGTTATTCAATATGTAAATAGTTTTTCCGGAGCATTAAATTCATTAAAAACGATTTCGCTTACCAATGACGATGCATGGACGGCCTATAGGATTGGTGAATCTTTTAATACTGAGAATGATAATTCAAATGCAATTTTGTTTTTTCAGAGAGCAACTGACCTTGCTCCATATCAATCAGACTTTAGGAATAAATTAGCAGGCGCCCAGCAGGATGCAGAACTTTTCGATGAAGCACGCAAAAATTATGAATTCATTTTAAGTGAAAACCCCGAATATGCAAGCGCTTATGTCTCTTTAGGTTTTTTAATTTTAACTACAGAAAAAAATGTTTTAAAAGCAGAAAAAATGTATGATAAGGCATTATCCCTTGACCCCGACAACCTTCAGGCTTTTTTTAATAAGGCAGGTGTATTGTTATACCTCGGTAAAAAGAAAGAAGCATCCATGTTTCTTAATGAAGTACTTAAAAGAGATAAAGACAATGTAAAAGCAAAACTCCTATTGAAAAAACTAAGTTAACTATAAAATCCTCAATTAGAATTAAAATTTCCCAATTTATAATTTACATCAAATCCTAATATAAGTCATTATACTTGATACTCGATACCTGATACTCTTTTTGTCATAACCTTTTCTTTACATTTGCTTAACATTGAAATGCCGGATCTTGAATATTTTTAAGAAAAATTTAGAATGAAACAAATGCTTAAAATATTGCTTGTTGATGATGAGCCTGACATATTAGAGTTCATGGAGTACAATTTAAAAAAAGAGAATTATGAGGTTTTTAAGGCAGGCAATGGGAAGGAAGCAATTAAAACTGCAAAAAAAGAAAAACCCGATTTAATTATTCTTGATATAATGATGCCGGAAATGGATGGAATTGAGACCTGCCACGCTTTACGAGCTATTCCCGAGTTTAAAAATACGATGATTGCCTTTCTGACTGCACGTAATGAAGATTATTCGCAGATTGCAGGATTCGATGTTGGTGCTGATGATTATATAACGAAACCAATTAAGCCACGTGTTTTAATCAGTCGTATAAATGCATTATTCAAACGTTATAATCCTGTGAACGGAAAAGATACCGGTCAAAGCAATGTATTGAATGTCGGAAATCTTAAAATTGACAGAGAACAATACATGATATTTCGTGGAACTGAAAAAATAGAATTACCCAGAAAAGAATTTGAACTGCTGGCTTTACTCGCTACAAAGCCGGGAAAGGTTTTTACAAGGGATGAAATTTTAGAAAGAATCTGGGGGAATGATGTTATCGTAGGCGACCGTACTATCGATGTTCACATTAGGAAACTCCGTGAAAAACTAGGAGACGAATTAATACGCACTGTCAAAGGGATTGGTTATAAATTTGATTTTTAATAAATACAATACGAAAATTGGCTGATAAAAATTTTACTATTCCTGCGCCTAAAAATCCAACACCACATAGGCTTGCTTTAATAGCTGCTCTCCTGGCATCTTTAATAATTATTACAGCAGATTATTTTTCTATTTCTTCCGGTTTATTTTCTTCAAATTATTTACGTAAGTCTTTTTTGTTTTTGATTTCTTTTTTTAGCTCTTATTTTATTTTCAGTTACATTTTACGAATTTTTATTTACCGTAAAATAAAACTTATCTATAAAACAATTTCCAGTTCAAAAAACTCGAAGGAAAAAGCATTGGAGAAAGTTATACCCAATGAGGATATACTTGCTAATGTTGGAAAAGAAGTTCTCGAGTGGCAACAAAACAGAACGGATGAAATTGCTGAATTAAGAAAGATGGAAAATTTCAGAAAAGAATTTTTAGGAAATGTTTCCCATGAACTTAAAACACCTCTTTTCAACATTCAAGGATATATTCATACATTAATAGATGGCGCTCATGCAGATCCTGAAGTAAACATCAATTATCTGCAAAGAGCAGCAAAGTCTGCTGAAAGACTTTGTTTAATTGTTGAAGATCTTGAGTCTATTTCGAAATTAGAGAGCGGAGAATTGCATCTGGAACAACGTACTTTTGATATACACGAACTTTTTCATGATGTTTTTGAATCGGCCGAATTGAGAGCTAAGGAAATGAATATGCAATTGGCTTTTAAAGAGGGAAGTGAGAATGCTGTTTATGTTTATGCTGATAAAGAGAGAATACGCCAAGTTATTAGTAATTTAATTGTTAATTCAATCAAGTACGGCCGCAAAGGTGGAAAAACATTGGTTGGATTTTATGATATGGACGAGAATATATTAATCGAGATCACCGATAATGGCATTGGAATAGACCCCGAACACTTGACAAGAGTTTTTGAAAGGTTTTATAGGGTTGATAAAAGCAGATCCCGTGAACAAGGCGGAACCGGACTTGGATTAGCCATAGTTAAACATATCATAGAAGCACATCATCAAAATATTAATGTGCGTAGTACTTTTGGCATTGGTACTACATTTACATTTACATTAAAAAAATCGAAATAGTTTTTTTAAATTTATTTAGGTTTATTTTTATTGCCGGCCAAATCATTTCTAACTGAATTACTAAGTCATTATTCTGAT
>JANLOW010000037.1:0-8228 GCA_031366785.1 Bacteroidota bacterium
AGGTGATCCGGCAGCGGAGTAATTCCTTTTTCCTGGCAGAAGTCCTTCCTGCTCTTGCCGCTTTGCTGCCACTGTAAAATTATTTCTTCCTTTTGCTCGCGAGTTCGCCGGCCTTTTTGTACATTGTTTTCTGTTTCCATAGCTTTTGTTTTTGCTACGAAATACGTTCATGAAAAAAACTTACGCAATATGTACTTGGTCGGACGGATACGGTGCACCTGGAATATTCATTTTCCACTTATCAAAATCAACAACATTTAAACCCGAACCAGTAACAAAATTACCATTCATTGCCGCATTGACTACATCATTTAACTTACCGATAAATCCAGGTGATGGTGCTGTAAGTGCAGTATAATAATCATTTTGGGAAATAGAGAAAACTCCACCGTTAGTTGGGTTAACAAGATAATCTCCCAACACAGTAAAATGATTTGATGACGCTTCTCGATAGTACTCTGTCAATAATGCTTGTGTGTGTCCTGTTGGAGGATATACATCCAGAAATAAATTCTGACTACCGGGATTTGAATTGGCTACCCAAGGAGGTAAGGTATGTGGTAGCCAATAAGAATTAGTCGGATCGTTAAGAGGATTTGTATATTGTACCTCAAAAAATATTAAAAGAATTCTTAATGTATCGTGGTTTGTAATTGCTTCTCCATTCCTAGATTCCAAAAGTATTTGATTTGGATTGCCACCAACTGGCGGGTTAAAATTTATAGTTGTACATTGAGCAAATAAATTTAAATTAATAAATAAATAATAAATAGTTAAGCTAAGGAGTTTTAATAATTTTTGCATGATAGATGTGATTTTTGAAGTTAAAAATATTTATTAAGTAATAACCAGAAGAAACATCATCTAGTGATATAAAGTAACAATTCCCCTGAGAGCTTCCAGAAAATTCTTTAGTGATTATCTTATTTCCTGTTTCAGAAAATATTTCAATTTTTTTTAATACATCTGAAGAAACAATACTAATATTATTACTTGTTGGATTAGGAAATATTTTGATTTGGTTTAAATTTAATTTATCAATAGTAGTATAAGAAGTATCAAGACGTGCAATCGAGAAAGACATCGGAAATTGGTCTTGAGAAAACCAATTGAATGACGGGGCAGATACTTTATTATCAATTAACATATTATAATTATGGTCAAGAAAAGTATTGTTAACATAAAAAAAGTAACCATTATCAATCCTTGCGTAATCAACAGAGGCATAAGGCCATGGGAATATTTCATTAAAAAGCGAAGTGTCCCATGATATAGTTAATGGATATTGGTAATTAAATGCTCTCACTTCTAAACTTAAAGACCATGAAAAAGGAACTGCTCTCGTTTTCGTTGAATCACCGTCATAGTTATAAATCCAAACATTAAACACATTGTGATCAAATATAACAGCGCCTTCCTTAAAAACTGTGTCAGTGGGCAATGTGCCATGAGCGCTAGAATCCCAAATACACCAAATTGTATCTTTTGCTCCGGTAGCATCTTCAAAAGCTACATGGAATTTCCACTGGGGCTGAGCATCCGTTTTTTTTGCAAAAGAAAATAAAATGAGGAAGAAACTAAGACAGCTTAATAATTTTCTCATGATAGATTTGGTTTTTGAAATTGATAATATTTATTAAGTAAAAACCATTGAATAAGCTTTCTAAAGATAATAAATAACTATTCACATTCTCTGTTTCGGAGAATTCTTTTGAGATAAGTTTTGCTCCGCTTTCAGTAAACACTTCTATCATTTTTACTTTGTCCGAAGAAACAATTCTAATATTTTCTCTTGTTGGATTAGGAAATAATTTGATTCGGTTTAAGTCCAATTCATCAATTGCAGTATAAGATGTATCATGCCGAGCAATAGAAAAATACATGGGAAACTGGTTTTGAGAAAACCAATTGAATGACGGGGCAGATACTTTATTATCAATTAACATATTATAATTATGGTCAAGAAAAGTATTGTTAACATAAAAAAAGTAATCATTTTCAATTCTTGCGTAATCAACAGAGGCAAAAGGCCATGGGAATATTTCATTAAAAAGCGATGTGTCCCATGAAACAACAAGCGGGTATTGATAGTTAATAGCCATTACAACCATCCCTAGAGACCAAGAGAAAGGGAAAGCAACTGTTTTAGTTGTATCTCCATTCGCATTGCCAACAAAAACATTAAAAGCACTATAGTTAATATTTACCTTTCCTTCACCTAATGATGTATCAACCGGTGCTGAACCATGTGCTGTACTATCCCAAATGCACCAAATAGTATCTTTTGCTCCGGTTCCATCTTCAAATGCAATATGAAATTTCCATTGTGGTTGTGAAAAAGAATTTAATTTTATTGAAAAGACTAAAAGCAGAAATAAAATTATTTTTTTCATGTTGCTAAATGTCATATCAAATTTACAATTTAATCCTTAATAAATCAATTTGGTATAAATTATTTATTTTCATTATTATCCCACTAAAGTACATCCCATTTCAATTGAACCCTTAGCTGAATTGTCAAAGGCAATACCGTTGTATCGATTTCCATATACATGCCATATTTCATTGCCATTATCATCAAGTTTTGCAGCAAAATAATTTCCCTGGGATCCCATGTTCTGGTAGCCGCCTGCAATAAAATATCCTCCATTCGACGTCGTATCCACTGCATTGATAAAATTGTCAATGCTGTATAAATAGGAATTCATCCATACATATTGCGCAGATAAATTAAAACATAAAATGTAAAAAAAATAATACAGTAAATAAGGATTTCATTTTGCAAAAAAGATATTATGATTATTTGCAATCAAATATAAAAATTAGTTTAAATTATGCTATCATAAGATAAAAATTAACACTGAAATTTTACTTTAATCTCATTTATCATCCTTTTGTTCATCATTTAAATAATAAATAAATCTTAGGCTGATGCTGATGCTCGGCTTATGTGTGTCCTGAATTATCTTTTGTTGTAAGAAAGATAAATGTTTTAATTGAGATGAAGGTACTCTTAAGCGCGAGTAATGCTGATGATTATTATTACTAGTGTCTTCAATACGCGCATGACTACGTCGCAATTCTTTACACAGATTCTTAAAAGAAATAAATAAACAATGAATGTTCGCTGAAAGTTTTATGATCATTAAAGAAATTGAAATACGTATTGCGACGTAGTCACACGCGAATAAATATATTTACAATAAACTGATTTCTTACTCGCGCTTAAGACTACGCCGAACATATTTTTTAAATTAAAACTTAATTATTTTGACAATTCTTTTAAAATGTTCATTGAAAAGTATACAAGAATAAAAACCAGCAGCAAGCGATTGCACATCCAATTCAATATCCTGTTTTCCAGATTGAACTTTTCTACGCAAACATTCTCTGCCCTGAGAATCTAAAATTGTAATTTGAAATTGAAAATGTTTATTTAAAAAAGATATCTTTAATTGATCATGCGCAGGATTAGGATATACAATCATTCCTATTATTTCATTTTCAGGAATATCATTGATTAAAGTATCACAAGGAAAGTTGATATTTCTTTGATAAAAAATTGAGCTATCAGTATAACAGCGTAAATAAGGAATGTCATTATCCATCCAACCATAAATATATGGATACAATCCTCCGGCGCTGCCAATATCTTCAATTATTGGATTTAAAAAGAACCAATCATTATATGCTGAATGTACGTAAAGAACTTTTTTGATTTGACCATTAATTGAAGTATTTGATGTGGAGTCAACAACAATTGTAACCATAGAGTCAGGAGGGTTACCGGAAGATGAAAAGGGAGATGGGTATGGAGCAATGGTCTGCCAAGTATCACCAACTGATGCATTAAAATCATAAAGAGTATAAAACGTATTTGTTAAATAGCAAAATATTTTATTGTTTGATTTATATAAAAATGCAGTATCAACTAAAACTAATTGTCCTGAAGAATTGTAGTGATTTGATTGAAGGATTTTGCATTGCTGAGTTAGCAATGTTGTATCACCAATAATAATTGTCTGAATATACCCTTGATTTGCAGAAAAAAAACTCTCAAGAATTCCAGTACTCCAGGTTGTTCCATATGTTCCCCATGTTTGAGCAAAAGCAGTAGAAGAAAATAAAAGTAAACTTATTAATAATATTTTTCTCATTTCGTATTAACTATCAAATTAAACTTAAAGCAGAAAAAATATTCGAATTCAAAAATAAAATTTTTTTCCACATTTACAACCTTAATCATTAAAATTTAACAAGTTTAAATATATAAAGTTAGAGATTCTATTAAATAATTCTGTTAGTGACTTTAGATGGCTATTCCTTCTTACATTTAAAAAAGTCTTATTCGCCTTAAACAAAGTTGTTCAAAACCATCTTTTCGCTTCTTCAAATTCGAGTCAAATATTCTCTATTTAATCCCGCAGAAAACCGTATTTTCGCACTCTATAATTATTTTTATGCTTCAGATTAATACCATTAGAGAAAAAAGCGATTTTATTATTGATCGTTTATCCGTTAAAAATTTTGATGCCAGGGAAATTATTGGTCAGATTCTTTTAATGGATGAAAGCCGTCGTAAAGCACAGAATGAGCTTGATCAGCTATTATTCAAACAAAATACTCTTGCGAAACAGGTTGGGGAATTATATAAAAGCGAGAAAAAAGCGGAAGCTGACATTCTTAAAAATGAAAGTACTTACCTCAAGCAACAATCATCAATCGTCCAGGATGAATTGAATTTGTTGGAAGAAAAATTAAATTCTGAACTAGTAAAACTTCCAAACCTGCCGTCTGAAAAAGTTCCCAAGGGCCGGACTTCCGAAGATAATGAAAACATAAAAGAAGAAGGTAAAATCCCTGAATTACCGGCCAATGCTCTTCCCCATTGGGAGCTTGCTGCAAAGTATGATATCATTGATTTTGAATTGGGTGTTAAACTTACCGGTGCCGGTTTTCCAGTTTACAAAGGTAAAGGTGCAAAACTCCAGCGTGCTCTCATTAATTTTTTCCTCGATAAAGCAGTGGAAGCCGGTTATAAAGAAATACAACCGCCCATTCTTATCAATAAAGATTCCGGATTTGGGACAGGACAGCTGCCCGATAAAGAAGGACAGATGTATCATATGCAGATTGATGATTATTATTTAATTCCTACTGCAGAGGTGCCGGTTACGAATATTTATCGTGATGTTATTGTAAAAACCGAAGAGTTGCCGATTCAAATGTGTGCGTATACGCCTTGCTTCCGTCGTGAAGCAGGTAGTTATGGCAAAGATGTGCGCGGATTAAATCGCCTTCATCAGTTTGATAAAGTTGAAATAGTAAACATCGAACATCCTGATCGCTCCTATGAAACATTAGAGAAAATGGCTGATCACGTTGCTTCTCTTTTGCGTTTACTTCAATTGCCTTTTCGTATTCTGCGGCTTTGTGGAGGAGATATGAGTTTTGCCAGCGCATTGACGTATGATTTTGAAGTTTATTCTGCTGCTCAGAAAAAATGGCTGGAGGTAAGTTCTGTATCAAATTTCGAATCCTTTCAATCAAACCGCATGAAACTTCGTTACAGAAGTGGCTCGGATAAACCAATGCTTGCACATACTCTCAATGGAAGCGCTTTGGCACTTCCACGAATTGTCGCCGCATTATTAGAAAATAATCAAAGTGAAAAAGGAATTGTAATTCCGGAAGCATTGAGAGCTTATACAGGATTTAATTTAATTTGAAAAATTGGCTATGAATAAAATGGATATTATAATAAATAGTTTACGATCACCAATTATTAAGGATAGTACTATTGTTTTGCATAGAAGTTTTTTTTTCAAGCAAATTATTTCAAAATCAATTCATAAAATATTTTTCTTCTTATTTATTTTCCTTTCTACAAGTATTTTTGCACAATCACCACAAGATCGTCAGCTGGCAGATCAGTTTTTGAATAATGCAGAATACGAAAAGGCCGCGCTGCTTTACGACAAACTGATGGATCGTGATCCATTTGGCACTTATCCACAATACCTGCGTTGCCTGCTTTCTATGAAGGATTATGAAACGGCAGAAAAAATTACAAAGAAGATCATAAAGAAACAACCGGATAATCCAACATACCTTGTTGATCTCGGTTTTATTTACAGTTCTAAAGGCGACATCGATAAGTCGAAGCAACAATATGATAAAGCAATAAAATTTATTCAGCCGGATCAGGGACAAATTACATCGCTGGCAAATTCGTTTTTGCTTCGTCAGGAACTTGATTATGCGCTGCGGGTTTATATGGAAGGTAAAAAACTTTTACGAGGAAGTTATTCTTTCTTTTTTGAAACAGCGGAAATATATTATCAAAAGGGTGACTTTGCAAAAATGGCTGATGAGTATCTGAATTCTGTTGCTGAGAACCCAATGCTGCAACAGAATGTTTTAAATATACTTCAGGCTAGGGTTGGTTATGATCCGGATAATTCAAGAACAGATTTTTTACGAACTGCGCTATTACGTCGGATACAAAAAAATCCGGACCAGACTGAATTTGCTGAAATGCTGATTTGGCTTTTTATACAACAGAAAGATTTTGATTCCGCTTTTATCCAGGCAAAAGCATTGGATAAAAGAGAGAAAACTGACTCGGGTCGAATATTTAATTTAGGTACTATGGCTGTTTCAAATTTAAATTATGATGCAGCCCTAAAGTGTTTTCAATTTGTTATTGACAAAGGCTTTAGCAATATAAATTATGTAGCAGCAAGAATGGAATTTCTAAATACACTTAATAAAAAAGTGACTGAAAGTAATACCTATACGAATTCTGATTTAGTGAAATTAGAAAAAGATTATATTTCAACTCTAACGGAACTTGGCAAAACAGCAAGCACGGCATCATTGGTTAGAGGACTTGCGCATTTGCGTGCATTTTATTTGGATCAGGCTGATTCTGCAATATCTGACCTGGAAGATGCAATTGTATTTCCTAACATAAGCAAGGTGACTCAGGCAGAGTGTAAATTAGAGTTAGGTGATATTTATCTATTTATCGGAAATGTTTGGGATTCGGATTTGCTATTTAAACAAGTAGAAAAAGATTTTAAAAATGATCCTTTGGCGCAGGAAGCAAAATTCCGCGGCGCGCGTCTCGATTATTTTCGCGGTGATTTTCAATGGGCTCAAGTGCAACTCGATGTTTTAAAGTCAGCTACGTCACAATTAATTGCTAACGATGCACTGTCACTCTCATTGCTTATCAGCGATAACATGGGGCTTGATTCAACTACGGATGCTCTATTGCTTTATTCTCATGCTGACCTTCTTACTTACAGAAATAAAACAAATGATGCAATGGCAACATTGGATACATTGCTAAAGGAATTTCCAACACATTCTTTAGTAGACGATGCATGGTATAAGCAAGCGCAGATTATGGATATGAGGCATAACTGGCTTGCAGAAGATTCCTTGTATGAAAAAATAGTTTCTTATGACAGCACCAGCGTGATAGCGGATGATGCTTTATTTCACAGAGCAGAACTTCATGAAAATAAATTAAACAATAAGGCGAAAGCAATGGCACTTTACGAAAGTTTACTCGTAAAATACCCCGGAAGCCTTTACGCAGTTGAAGCCAGAAAAAAATACAGAGCGTTAAGAGGAGATACTATTAACTGACATTAAATAAATTTGCCAATTGATAATAACCAGAAGCCATCTCAAAAACATTTTCCATGTAATAAACTCACAGGTTCCCTTCTGGATGACAAATGTCTTACTTGTATTAGAAAAGAAACACACAAGATTCTTTCAGAATTTCTTCTCATCAAATTACATTGCTAAATCGAATGAAATTATCGATAAATTCAGTTGGAATCTTGTGTATTACTTCTTCATAATTACTGCTCATTTGTCATCCAGAAGGGAACTTGTGAGTTTTATGTTATATTTTTGAGATCGCTTTTAATGACTTATAAATATTAACTTATAACTACACCCGGCAACTCATGATTATTTATAACTTAACAATTAATATAGATGAGTCGGTGCACGACGATTGGTTGGAATGGATGAAGACAAATCATATTCCGGACGTTATGCGGACGGGTATGTTTAAGGAGAATAAATTATTGCGTTTGATAGGAGATGATCAATCAGGCGGTTTTACTTATTGTGTTCAATACACTTGTGAAAACATGGAGATGTTTCAACAATACGAAGACATATATGCTCCTGCGCTTAGGGGT
>JANLOW010000042.1:0-1506 GCA_031366785.1 Bacteroidota bacterium
TTCTTGACTCTCATCTGTTTCCAACATTAAACAAATAATCAATACATGATAAATCATTTATAAACCCAAACCGATCTGAAAAAATCTGGTGATAGGGATTAATATTAATTAATTTTTTTTTTGGATGAAAAATATTTCGGAAATCAACAGATAAAGTTGTTTCCTTTTCGAAATTTTCAGAAAGTGAAATTGATTTTTTTATCCTGAAAATATTAAAAATTAATTCCATGAGTTTATAATTAAAGTCAAATAAAAACTCATTGGGTTTTTCAAAGGTATTTTTAAATTCGTCTTCATAAAATTCAAAATACGGAGAGTTTCTATAAGCGGAACAAATTGCTTTCCAATGAATCTTATTCCATGGAACGTCGAAAGAAATTCGTGTATCCTTTACTGGTGAATGTGAGAGGTTTTGATGTTTAACGGGAATTATTAAAGATTGTATTCCATTGGGACCGTAAATTTGACAACGGTTTCGGTATGTTTGTTTTATGAAATGTTCGTGTTGATCAATGATTATTTTATCTGCTTCTAGGCATTGATGAATGTAAGTAAGAGGGGGCAGGTAAGCAATTGAAAAAAGAGCGGTCAATGGATGTGGTCAAAGATTAGGTAAAAAAAATGCAGTTATGGTCTTTCATAGGCTCCAAGATCAGGGCCATTGCGCTGAGGTCGGGTAGTGCCTATTATATCAAAATTCAAGAGGCTATTCAAATTGGTAATTGTAATATCACCTGCATCTATTGCCGGGCTATTTAAAGAATCTATTTGATAATTATTATTGTCAGTGTCAACGAATTTAGGGTTATTATTGCTACTGCCGGAAGCTTTTATAATTGAAATATATCTGGAAAGGTCAGTTGTTGAAAATGAGTTTTCGACTTTTAGCAGTGTATGATCGAAGCGAAAGTTAAACTGATTTACTGCAATAGCTGAATCGAAACCTATTTCATTTTCATTGTTACCATAAATGATACAGTTTCCAAAGTAGGAATTTAGAGGCCGGATTATTGGAATGTTATTGTATAAATAATAATTGTTCAGAGTAACAGAAGGTTCGCGTTGATGTCCGCCATTCCAGAAATTAGCAAAGGTGCAGTGATAAAAATTATAATTTCCACCGGTGAGAATATTGGTAGTTTGGGCACCGCAATTTGCAAAAACACAATTGTATGCATCTACTTTCGATCCGCGCAAAGCAAGGGCGTGTGATGACATATTTTTAATGATAGTATTATCAAGTCTAAGAGTCAGATTTGAAGAATTATTATCAAAAGCGGTATCTACTAATAAACCAATGGTTCCATTTTTAATAACAGCATAGCTGATTGTAGAATTTTTTGTCCCGGGCGAAACAATATTTGCATGTAGATTCAAATTTGATAGCCAAATTCTATCCCATTGCCCGGAAATATCCTGAAAATCTGAACCTAGTCTGTCACCCTGAAATGTTACATTGTTTTGTTTAGTCCCATTTACTAAAAGTGTTCCTGAAGTTAAAACAAT
>JANLOW010000091.1:0-4459 GCA_031366785.1 Bacteroidota bacterium
GGTGAGATCTTTCCGTTCTATTTTTTTTACAATCTCTCGGCGCAATTCTTCACTGAAATAACGTTGTGTGCGTACTTGTTGATTCTTTTCCATGTGACCCTTTTTTAAGTTGGTTATAACTCGTATTTTGGTCAACACAGGCTAGTCTATAACAAGGGCTTTGTTTCCTGAATAAATTTTGATTTTACTGGTGCTCTGGAATATTTTGATTTGAAAAAATAATTATAGAAAGGAAAATCCCTTAGGGATGAGCCCTTTGGTAACAATTCCCCAATCTACATTCAAACTAATCCCATAGGGATGGCCTTATGGTTGATTCAATTTCCCTCACTTTCAAAATATAATTTCACAATTTCAATTACATAATTATAAGCAGTTTTTTATATGAGATAAATACAGGAAAAGTAATATTCTTAAATTACATTTTGCGGATCTTTATCCAAAAATTAAAATGGCAAATACTTATACCCAACTTAATATTCAATGTATCTTTGCAGTGAAGGGAAGAGAAAATATTATTTCCAATTCATTTCGTGATGATTTACATAAATACATATATGGTATTTTAAAAAAGGATAATGTATTTCCACTTTCTATAGGTGGATGGCTCGATCATGTTCATGTTTTTTTCGAATTGAACCCAAACATGAATATTTCAGACATCGTTAGAATGGTAAAAGCAAGTTCTTCCAAATGGATAAATGATAATAATTTTGTGAAAGGAAAATTTAATTGGCAAGCAGGTTATGGGGCATTTTCATACTCACGATTTCAACGGGATGATGTTATAAAATATATAATGACTCAGGAGGAGCATCATAAAAATAAAACATTTAAAGATGAATATCTTGAATTGCTTAGAAAGTTTGAAATTGATTATGAGGTGAGGTATTTATTTGAATTTTATGATTAATGGATTTGTACTAAGTTTAATCATAAACCATAAGATCATCCCGATGGGATTTTTATTGATCTAATTATTTTTTCTACCATAGGGTCATCCCTATTGGATTTAGGTTGTTAAAGTTCAATAACGTTATATCTTTGGTATATCTTTACTGGGATATTGTTCATAATAAGTAATCTTAATAAAATCGGAATATTTTTAGGAATCGAAGCCAGTATAAAGTACAAAGTATGAATTGGAAAAAATATGAAATAATGTACGTTTTTCAATTTACCAGCATTTACTCCTTCATTACAATCTGAGCTGTATGTCTGCTTCTTTGTTCCAATAAAATTGTTTTTCCTTTAATCACTTCATCAATAGTAGAAGCAAAATAATGTCTGATGGTTACTAATTTCAAATGGTCGTTAAAAAGTATATGAAATTCTTTCTGTAATACTTCTTTGAGTTGCGGTATTTTAAATGGGTCGTTATCGACACAAATAGAAAAACTTAGTGCTGAATTTTGCATGAGGTTAATTTTTATCCGATGTTCAGCAAATAAAGAAAAAATTCTGCTCATTCCTTCTTCAGCGATAAAAGAGAAATCTTTCGATGAAATTGAAAAAAGTATTTGATCGAATTTATAAATGAAACATGGAACGAGTGGTTTAGTTCCAGTATAATTTCCGATAGAAGTACCTTTTTCAGTAGGAGCTATGAACGAGCAAACACGAAGAGGAATATTTTTATTTTCTAAAGGTTTAATAGTTTTGGGATGAATTACAGTCGCTCCATAATAGGTAAGTTCAATAGCATCATGGTAACTGATCTGTTCGAGTTTAAAAGTTTCGCTGGAATATTTAGGATCAGCACTTAATACACCGGGAACATCCTTCCAAACAATCATTTCCTTTACATTGAGGCAGAATGATAATATGGCTGCAGTATAATCAGAGCCTTCACGCCCCAAGGTTGTCGTAAAATTTTCTGAAGTACAACCAATAAATCCCTGTGTAATTACAATTTTATTTTTTTTAAGCAGAGGCGGTATATGAATAGCCACCAATTTTTCGGTGAGGTCCCAGTTTATTTTTCCTTCACGGTATGTATTGTCGGTTTGTATAATATCTCTGGCATCCAACCATTCATTTGAAATATTGTTTTCATTCAAACAGGTACTGATTATATGAGTGGAAATAATTTCACCTTGAGAAACAATTTGATCATAAGCAAATGCATATCCTTTGGAAGGTTCTTCTTCTATGAGCCAATCAATTTCAACAAATGAGTTTTCAACCTGGGCACGTAGAGGATGATTATTTTTAAAACCAAGTTTGTCAATTATATCACTATGAAAGTTTTTAACTTCATTAATTAAATCTCTTATATTTTCTTTTTTATTAAAATATGCATCAACTACTTTTTCAAGAGCATTTGTCGTTTTTCCCATAGCGGAAACCACGACGACAACTTCTTCATTACTGAACATCGATAATATAGAAGCAACATTTTTAACTGCTTCTGCATCTTTAACGGATGCTCCGCCGAATTTAAATACTCGCATTTAGTATTTTAATGTGTTTAATATTTGTAAAATTGAAATAATAAAATAAAATTAAAGAGCAGCATTATTTTTAATTTAATTACAGTACAATCATTTTCCGAAATGCAATTTGCAATCAAGCCATTCGGCATCAATGCTAGCGCCATATTTTTTGTAAAAGTCGATCGCGGGAGTATTCCAGTCTAGAACTTGCCAATGTAATTGTTTTGCATTTATTTTTTTTGCTTCTTCAATAACTATATCAAAAAGTTTTTTGCCGATTCCTTTTCCGCGGAATTTTTCTGTCACAAAAAGATCGTCAAGGTACAGTCCTTTCCCTTTCCAGGTTGAATATTTAATAAAATAAACTGCAATGCCTACAATTTTATTATTTAATTCTGCGACATAAAAATCAAATACCGGATTTTTTCCGAAGCCATCCTCTTCCATATCATTAACTGTATTCGTAACTTGTTCAGGAGCTTTTTCAAAAAGAGCAAGTTCATGGATTAAACCGAGAACGGAAGGGAGATCTTGTTTTGTGCCTTTGCGGATAAGGAATGAAATTGTATCAGGTATCATTTATCAGGTATCAAGTATCAGGTATCAAGTATCATGAGTTAAGGAGCAACTCAGATTAGAGAATTTATTATTTATTAGTAAAGGCTTCTAACTTTGATTGTACTTTTAACTTTTTTTAATTCTTCAAGTACCGAAGAAGGTGTATTTTTATCGATGTCGAGCACTACATAACCAATTTGGGCATTTGTTTTTAAATACTGTCCGAGAATATTTACATTTAGTCTTGAAAGCATACCATTGATTTCGCTAAGTACACCGGGAATATTTTTATGAATGTGTAACAAGCGGTGAGTATCTTGCTGTACAGGTAGGCTAAGTGCCGGAACGGAAAGAGATCCGTTACTGGATCCGGTTTCTAAAAAGCTGATTAATTTATTTGCAACATCTAATCCGATATTTTCCTGAGCTTCCTGAGTAGAACCTCCGATATGAGGAGTCAGGATTACATTGGGGATTCCTTGTATTGGTGTTTTAAAATTTTCATTATTATTTCGTGGTTCTTCAGGAAATACATCAACGGCAAAACCGTGAAGGTGGTTATTTTCAAGATAAATTTTTGCAGCATTAAGGTCTACCACATCACCGCGACTATAATTTATAAGTACGGCACCTTTTTTCATTGCGTTTAACCGGGATGAGTCGATAAGATTTTTAGTAGATAAATGTCCGGGCACATGCAATGTAACTATATCTGCCTGTTCTAATAAATCATTGAGCGTCTTTACGGGAATTGCATTTCCTAAACTAAGTTTTGGTTCAATGTCATAAAAAATTACTTTCATTCCCATGTTTTCTGCAAGAACTGAAACCTGCGATCCTATGTGACCATATCCGATTATACCTAATATTTTTCCCCGTACTTCATAACTGTCGGTACTGTCTTTCATCCATTTTCCTTTATGAGCCGCTTCGCTTTTTTCGAAAATACGTCTCATAAGATTTATACAATGAGCAATTACTATTTCAGCGACAGATCGCGTATTTGAAAATGGAGAATTAAAAACAGCAATACCATTTTCGATTGCTCCATTCATATCGATTTGATTAGTTCCGATACAATATGCACCAATACCGATAAGTTTATGAGCAGAGTTTAAGATTTTTTCTGTGAGTTGTGTTTTTGATCGAATGCCAAGCAGATGGATATCTTTTATTTTTTCGATGAGCTCATTTTCAGGCATAGCAGCTTTGGAAATTTCAATATCATTATATCCATGATCATTAAAAAGTTTCAATGCAGAAGGATGAACACCTTCAAGCATAAGCATTTTGATTTTTTCTTTGGGAAAGGAAGTCGCTTGTGTCATAATTTAAATCAGTCGGTGAAGATACAAATGTTAAGGGCTTATGATATTAGTTTATGAATTGGAATCGGCATTCTTATTACCTGATAAGAGAATGAATGAATGAAATAATCATGGAAATTAATGCAAATTAAAGGAAAA
>JANLOW010000102.1:0-10370 GCA_031366785.1 Bacteroidota bacterium
GATGAAAACATTAATTTTAATAACACTTATAATTATGACTGGAAATAAATAAAAAGAGGAGGTCACAATCCGAAATCGGTATTTAATAAAACAATGAATCACCGTAAGCAATTGCGGACTTCTACACTGTGGGTCGATACAAATGTTTATGTGGGGTAGAATATTTGAATACCTTCTGAAACCCCTAAGGAATATAGCCTTCGTTTTATTCTGCAAAACTTACCTTTGAATTATCAGTTTTTGTTTTTCCATCCATTCAGTGGTTTTTATTTCAACCATATAAACTCCGTTATTTAAATTACCTATATTAATTTTCTCCTGATTTGTATTGAGTTTTTCCGACCGGACCAATTCACCAATTAAATTATAAACATTTAACAGCACATCAGAATTTTTCGTGTAGTCTATGTTCAAAACAATTACATCAGAGGCTGGGTTCGGAAATAAATTGAATAACGTCTTTTTGATACTTTGTGACTGTGTAGATGTAATAAGATTATCAAAATTTAAATTGTCGACATATAGTACAGAATTCCCTCGAGGCTGATATTCTGGCGGATAACCGTCGGCATTATAAGCGGCAATCAAAATGCTGCCACTGTCTGCTGTAACATAACTCGGAATGGGAATAGTAAAAGACGTCCAGTCAGCTGTTGTGTCTGAAGAAGTAAAAGAATTACCCGTAACCGCTACGCCGTTACTGTACAACACAACCAATATACGCATTGTATCGCCCTGTGGAGAATATTTATAATAACCGGTTAAACTTCCAGGGTGTCCGATGATTGGAAAAGAGGCTGCCGGTCCGTCAAGAAGCACATAGCTTGAGTTTTGCAATACAAATCCAAACCCATCGATATTGGGCAAGAGTATCGTATTGTTTTCAAACCTTATGGAATAATTGCCTATATCAGAAGGATAGTGATCTGTTGATCTGGTTACAGGATAAAAACTCGTGCTCGCATAAGAATTTGATGTCAAAAAATCCATCGGCTCCAGATAATTTGGATACGTATCCCAATCCTCAAAGCCACTATTAGGTATTTGTGCATTCGCTTTAAACATAATTGCAAATAAAACTGTCAGGATAATTGCAAATTTTTTCATTTAATTATTGTCAGTGTTTATAGTGCTGGCTCCGCACTTTTAATTTTTAATTATTTAATGTTTATTTTTTGTATGGCAATCATTTTTTTCGTGCGTATAAAACAAGCACCATAGTTAAAATGCCTTTCCCGAAATCAACAGCAAACATGAAAGAGTCGCTGATATTATGAAGCTTAAAGAAAATAAGCATATAAAGCGATGCCGAAATCAACATAAAACTTCCCCATAATGTTAACGTAAATCCTTCTTCTTTCCCTTTCAAAAGCCATCCCGCGGCAAGAAATTGCATCAGTGCCCCGGGAATCATTGCAGCACCAAGAATGACAATTGTTTTTTCAAGGTCTGGAGTTGAAGCGGATGTAAGATGAAACATTTCCATAAGCATTGGCTGGTTAAAAGCAGCAAAGATGCAAGCTATTACAGGCATTAAACCAGAAATAATCAGGATCGCAATAAGAATTTTTGTAATTAATTTCATTGGGATGAAATTGGAAATGATTTAATAAATTAATCTCCTGTAGGTTTTCTTTTCCAAAAATAATTAGCTATTGCTGGGCGGTGAAGGAACCACTCCTAATTGCTGCATCATACCCACCGAATCCATTTCAACCCATTCGTTGAGTATTTTACCAATGCTGTCAAATTCTGAAATATCAATCTAGCTCACGCGAACTTTTTTGCCGGTAGCCGGAATTCCATTGAATACTCCATTATGAGTGCCGGTAAAAAAACCACGCGATACCACTTTGTTTCCAGCTTCTATCGTATCCTGAATTTCATGCTTAAAATCCGGAAAGCCGGTCATAAACATTTGGCTCATTCCCTTGTGAACATCTCGGTTGATGGGTGCGCCTCCTGATGGAAAATACATTTGATGCTGAGGTGCCCAATAACTGCTGCCGGTTTCCCAATCTTTTCGGTCGAGTGCAGTAAAAAAATCTTTGATAGCTTTTGCGTTTGATGTTGTTGCTGTTTCCATAGTATTTTAGTTTAAAATTTCCGTTTACTCCTTCTCAGCTTTTTGACTATCGCTGTTTTTGCATTTCAAAGTTAAATTACTTATTCAACCTTCCCTACAGGATTTAGAACTTTCAAAGTCTTAGCATCAATCTTGAAATAAAACTAAGTCGTAATATTTAAAACAACTGACAGGAAAATTCCTCCTTGATGAGGGTTTTAATATGCTAAACTGAGGATGATCGATATTTCAGACGATATTCACCTGGTAAATTTTAACCGGAATATCAATATTTTTTAATTGTTTTTCTCCGATAAATACCACTTCTTCTTCTATTTTATTTTTAATATTATTATAAACTACTTCCGAAATCGAAACAGTGCCTGGTAAAGCTATCGTTTGTATCCTCGAGGCAATATTTACTCCATCCCCGAATACATCATTGTTGGCCATGAAAACTTCGCCAAGGTGTATACCGATTCTTAATTTGTAATTACCATTTTGTTTAATTTTTTTCTGAATATTAATTCCGCATTGAACAGCATCGGATACCGAATTGAAGCTGGCTAATATTCCGTCACCGATTTCTTTAAGAATCGCTCCGTTATATTTTAACATGCTGCTCTGATGGTTTTTCCTGTTAACATCCAGAATATTTAATGCATGCTTTTCATCTTTTCCCATGAGCGATGAATAATTCACGATATCAGAAAACAAAATTGCCATCAGCCGGTTATTCCTGTTGAAAGCCGGAGTTGAAAGTAACACATCATCTGCATAATGTTTCTTTCCTGCTATTGCAGCTTTGTATTCTTCTTTTGAAAGAATATTTTCATTCAGTTCAAAATCTGTTTTCACAATATTTTCAATGAATGCTTCGAGCTTTTCTTTTTTGTTCATTACTTCATTCTTAATAAAATTTGCATCTACATTAATGCAAATGGCACCAACCAAACCATAATCTCTTCTGAAAATCGGAATAGTAGTGCACTTAAACAATCGTGAACCAATCTGAAGTTTATAATTGAGTTTATCCTGGTTCTGCTGCTTTCGGGTTTTTAAGTCGAGCAATAAATTAGTGGTGCCATTTTCTATTTTTCTTCCGGTCACTTCTCCGTTTTCAATTGCAATGACAGACTTTGTCGGATTTACAAGATTATGAAGCAAAATTTCCATACCTGTTCCTTTGAATGACTTTCCGATCAGTGTTACAATCCGTTTGTAATTTTCCATGAACTGATCATTTTCCGAAAGTAATTTTTGTCCATCGTATTTATTGTAAATCAATAAATATTTATTCAGATCACTGGTTGCAAGAATATCCCGAACAATATTTTGTTCGCCTATTATGATCAATTGTTTTGTCGCAAAAGGATTTTTGTTTTTGATCAGGTACCTCACCGCTTCATTAAATAACGGCTGGCTGAATTCCACAATTCCATGTTCATTTGTAATAAACGGATAGAACGGGTATTCTTCAATTCTCTTCGTTTTTACCGAATCATTTGTAGCTCTTTTTCCGGTAATATAACCGGTAAAAAAAAGTACCGGCAGAAGAATAATCATTCCTACCAGTAACATTGTTTCCATGCTGTTGTCTTTATTTACTTTTTAATTTCGTCTAAGTTAGGAATTATTTCCCCGTCTAAGTACATTCAAATCCTACCGTCATCTTGTGTAAACCCTGAAACATCGGAGTTTTGTTTGAGATCGAGCAGTGAAATTCCTGGTTGGGATTTGGGAGCGTTGGAGTCAGGAGCAATATGCTTTATCTTTACAGTCAGGAAATTTTTTCACCTGCCAATACAATGTAGCCAAGCGAATTTTTTGCTTTCATAATTCTAGGTAAGAGCCAAATCATTTTTTTTAGAAATGCAATCCGCGAAATTATTTTTACCATAATTCAGAGTGAGTTGATGGTGCCTTCGTCCTCGAATAATCATTTAAGCGTCATCATGAGAAAAGATCCGGTAGAATAATCTGTTTTTCGATAGCCATTCTTTTCATAAATAGGAATCCAATCTTCGGCAGTGTCAAACATAATACCTGGACAAACTTCCCTCTCAAAAATTTTTCGCACTTCGGGAGTTCGGTTTTTTTCTCCAGATAAATTCATGCTCAATCACCTTTCCATTGGGTTTACAAACACGCATGATATCTTTTGTTGATGGTCTTCCTCCCGGGTGAATCACTTTTTCCTAGAGCCGCCATAAACTGATAGGGGTCAAGCTTTCCAACTTTTTCTTTAGTTAGTTTTGCAGTCCTTTGAATTGATTATTTCCTTTGAAAAACGCAGAACAAAAAATTCTGAACCGTATTGAGTGGCGTATGATGATCGATGGTAAAACATTTTTTTCTCTCAAATGAATCCTTCAAAAGTGCTGTCATTGAAATTTCAGAATATTGTTTTATAACCAGACCGCTGCATTTTTCAGGACCCTGCTCTGAAAAAGTTGCTATGATTAAATACCCATGTGATTTGATACAATTCACCAGGGTTTTTACGTAATTTTTAATTTCAATTTCGTCCGTTAAAAAATGAAATGCCGCACGGTCGTGCCATAAATCATATTGCTCACCAGGATTGCAATGCGCTTCATCGTCAACGACCCATTTTATTTTGATTGCATCATTTCCTAATCTCTTTTTTGCCCTCTCGAGTGCTGCTTCTGAAATATCCTGCACAGTGATGTTTTCATATCCGAGTTTCAGCAAGTTGTCAACGAGAAAACTATCGCCGCCGCCATTGTCAAAAATTTTAGCAGTTTTTGGAAGATTGAGTTGTTTTATTAAATCAAGAGAAGTGCCTGGCACTTCCTGATACCAGCTTGAATCTTGGGTTTGCTTGGTCTGGTATATTTTTTCCCAGTGCGCTTTTCTTTCCGCTGTTTCCATGCTAATAAGAAGTCAGAATCGTGGAGGTGTATGAAGCAAGAAGCTTTGAAACTTCAGAAAGTGGTTTTAAAAGATTCTGATTTTCTCCATAGTTCAAATCACTCGACAGAATTAAATAGTAACGACATTCTTCAAAAGTTTTTGCCGGATTTCTTTCCATTGTTTTTATTTTTTAGATGTCAGAATAGTTTCGCCTTCTGAATTCTGAATTCTTTTCCTCTATTTCACCATTTCGCCTTCCAGTGGAAAGCCGGCATTTTCCCATTCGAGCAGCCCTCCGGCAAAACGACAAATCTGTTTGTATCCCATTGCATCAAGCAGGTAATATAGCAAGATGCTTTTGTTACAAGCCGTGTCGGTGCAATACACAACAATGTCATCGTTTTTATTAACCGCTTTCTCGATTCCCTCTTTGGTAAACAAATTCAGCGAGCCGGGAATATGTTTTGCGCGGTATTTGTTTTCTTCCATGGCATTTATTAAGAAGACATGCTCGCCGGCATCGAGACGTTTTTTTAGCTGCTCTGCATTTATCAGGTTCATGACATATACGTTTTAGAAAGAATTTTTTTAATTATATTTTTTGTTTCTTTTTCGTTTGCAGAATTTGATTTTCCGAGTAACGATATTTTCGCTTTCAACATTTGCTCGAATTCTATACGCTCGAAACAATGCCGGCAATCTGCAATGTGATGAACAAGTTCCTCTTTCGCTTTTCCTTTGATGTAATTGTCGATAAAATCGTTGAAGCGCCTGGCCGCTTCCTCACAATCAATTGGAGCAACTTTTTTTTGGATATTTTTCATTTTTTAAATAGTTGTTGTATGAATAATTTCATTTTCTTCTTTGCCACAGGTGCAGGTATATTCAACTTTTTGTTTCGGCGTTTTTGATATTTTGATTCCAAGTTCCCGAGCCTGTAACCATAATTTTTTTTGAAGAATATTTCTTGCCCGTGCAATGCGACTTCGTACGGTTCCAATGGGAATTTTTAATATCTGAGAAATTTCGGTGTAAGAAAAATTTTCCATGTCGCTTAAGATTAAAGCAGCACGAAATTGTTCTGGCAATTCGCTGACTGCATTCTCAATTATTTTTTGCGTTAGCTTACTTATAAATTTCTTTTCAGGATTTCCTTCTTCCACAAAATCACTTTTAGCGACGGCTTCAAATAAAGAGAAGGATTCCAAATCCTGATTGATGTTATTGTTTTCCCTGCTTTCTATCGCAACTATTTTTTTCCTTCTTCGATACGTGCTGATGAATTGATTGTTGAGGATTCTGAACAGCCATTGTTTGATTTTACTTTCATCTTTAACCCGTTCAAAATTTTCATACGCTTTAAGAATTGTTTCAGAAACCAAATCATCCGCATCAAATTCGTTTTTACACAGACTGTATGCAAAGCGTTTTAATGCACTGAAATGTTTCAGAACAATCGTTGTAAATTTTTTCTTTTTATCTTCCGTATGATTCATCAATACAAACCGAACATAGAAACCAGTTTGAAAATACCGTTAAATTGTGCAGGAAATACTTCCGTTTACAAGTTCTTCCACGAGATTCGCAGCCGTAACAATTTTTGCACCTTCAATTAAATCACCTTCTGTGATGCCCCGCGGTTTTGTGCATGCCCCGCAAGCCCGTATTTTTCCACCATTAGCGATAAATGAATTCATGATTTCTTTCAAAGAAGGGAATCCTTCTTTGTTTACCTGTTCAGGATAACCTTTTGTTGCAAGCCGGACACCTTCAATAGTAAGAAAGATTGTGGCTTGTTGGTCAGCAGTAACTGCAACGTTGCCGACAATGAAAGGAAGAATTGCACGTTCAGCATCTTCTTTTCCGTGTGTGCAATGAATTAATAATGGTTTTGACATAATGTTTGTTTTTTTAAGATGATTTTTTTTGAATATAAAATAATGTATCCGTTAAATTGATTTCATTTGTTTCAATGAGCTTATGACCTGTCAGCCGACACCATGCAGGAATACCCAGGCGCGATGCAGGGTCATCATTAAATACTTCAATTACCTGCACGCTTAGCATTTCTTTCATTGCTTTTTTAATTTCGGGTGTCAGGTTGATGCAGGCAAGTCCTGAGGCTTTTAATTCTTTATCGGCTTTCATTTTTTTTATTTCTTTTCCGCAAGTAATGAAACACTTTTCACACCATATTGTTTAGATGCGCCTTTCGCTGATTTGGAAATAAATTCATAAGCAGAATTATTTCGAACAAACAATACTTCCATTCCTGTTTTTTCAATACTGTTTTTATACGTGTCTTCCTGACCCGCACCGCCTATGCACGAAGCCCAAAGTGTTGAATCGCAAATGATGTTTTCCGGCAATTGTTTCTCGGTAACAATATCGGCAATTGCCATTCTGCCCTTTGGTTTTAAAACTCTCGCAACTTCAGCGAAAACTTTTTCTTTATCCGGGCAAAGATTTATAACACCGTTACTGATGACTACATCAAAACTAGCATCAGCGAAAGGAAGCTTCTCAAGGTATCCTTTTGTAAATTCTATATTTTCCAGATTACCTTCCTGTGCTAATCGTGTAGCCTTTTCCAACTGTTCATCAGTCATGTCAATTCCTGTAACATGTCCTGACTTTCCAACTTTCAATGCAGTGATGAAAGTGTCCATCCCCGAACCACTGCCAAGGTCGAGAACTTTTTCTCCTTCTTTGAAATTAGCGATGTCACAGAAGTAACCAACGCCAGCAAATGATTCAATGGATGCGGCAGGGATTAAATCCAAACATTCTTTTTCGTAGCCAAGCCTTTCTGCTAGTGACCGACCCAGTTCAAAATGATATTCACCTTTGGGAAAAAGTGCCACATCACGATACATGTTTTTTACTTTCTGTTCGAGTTCGGCAGCGTTTACTTTTTTAGAAAGAGTTGTTGATTCCATTTTGGTAGGTTTTTAATGCTATTTTACAATTGACGCGGAAAGGGTATAAAAAGTTCCCGAAAAATGAAAAAAATCGGACTTAAATAATAAAAGGAAAAAACTTTTTAAAAATTTGGCGCCTAAATGTGTGAATCAATCAATCGTCTGTTCTACAATTTTTTGCAAACTGAAATCTTTGCCAGGTATTATTTTTTTTTCACCACATTTGGAACAATAGTCGCCAAATATTTGTTGACCACAACTTATGCAAGATGTTTTTTCTATGTCTTTGTTGAGTATCATAAATGTTGGTATGATGGCAAAAAATGTTGTAGTAATTAACGCTGTAATTTTAATGTTAGCGGCTGGCAAGCGTTAGCCATGAAACTGATTTTTTAATAAGTTTTTATTTGAAAATGTAAGATATTGGTTGCTTATATTAAAACTGTCAAAAAAAATAAGCGATCTTTGTTACTAAATAAACTTAAATAAAATGACTATGAATTCGAAATGGAAAAACATGATTTTGTTATTATGTATTGGGCTGGCAATGTTGGCTGTAAGTTGTACTAAAACTCCACAAGCATGTTTTGTAACTGACAAAGGAAGTGCCAATTCTAAAGTGAATGAGGAAATTCAATTCGATGCAAGTTGCAGCAAAGATGCTGACAGCTATTCTTGGAACTTTGGGGATGGGGCGTCGCAAACGGGTTATTTAACAAAACATAAATACCCAAATGCAGGAAGTTATACTGTAATATTAACTGCAAATCATAGTAGTAAGTCTGTTACCTTGAGCCAGGTTGTTATTATTGTCAATTAATAAGGGAGTTTGATTCTGCGTGCCGATAACACAAATATAAACGAAATAGATCAAAATAGCCTTCTGATTAGTTTTTATAAAAAACAAAACATTAACGAATCTACTAAACCCTCAACGATGAAAATACCGCCGTCGCAAGTCGTAACAAAGGATAATATAAAACAGATTCCGCTTTTGAATCAGAATTTAACCAACTAGTCGTAAAATTTATTCGATTAAAGAAAAAGAAAAACAAACTCAACAGAAATGCATATTTCAATCCGCCGAATATTGCACCCGCAATTTTATTGAAGATGCCAAGCGCAACTATATTTACAAGTCCTTCAAACAATCGTGCAAGAAAAAATACTGCGACTGAAATACCAATCCATGCAATCAATAAAGAAATGTAATGCAGCGTTCCCGGATTGAAAGAAATAATTTTTCCGAGAAATGTTGATACTATGCCGGCTAATTTAAATCCCAGAAAATAACAGACTACTAATGACCCTAATACTGCTATTTCATAAATAAACCCTTTGATAAATCCACGGACTGCTCCTATTAGGAGGATGGTGGATATTGTAATGTCGATGGAGTTCACTTGTTTAATTTGAAAATTAGCTAATTTAAAAATGGATTCGAGAACATTTTAATCTTAGAATGTGAAAATTGATTTGGTTCTTATCTATATTATTTTTCATTTTTCAAGTTGTCTCTAAATTTAATTTAATAATTGCAAAGGTATAGCCATTTTCAAATTGGCTAATTTTCAAATTAACTAATTAAGTCCGCGCTCTTTCTTCACCCTCTCATATGCTTCATTTATTTTTTTAAATTTCTCCTGAGCATCTTTGCTATACTCCGGACCTAAGTGATGAACTTTATCAGGATGATATTTTACGGCCATTCTGCGATAGGCTTTTTTAATTTCTTCATCCGTGGCCGTGCGTTCAATTTCTAAAATTTTATAGGCAGAATCAACGTCTTTTACAAACATCGCTTTGATGCTTTCGAAATCGCGCGGGTTTATACCAATAAGATTACTTATTTGGCTAATCATATCAATTTCGTTTGCTGCCGGATGTCCGTCTGATGCCGCAAGACCAAAAAGTAAATGCAATAGTTGCAGCCGGGAGGGCATATCAACGTGTTGTCGAATCTGTTCACAAACCTGACTAATTACTATTTCCTGTTTGAGTATTTCCCGGAAAAGAAGCATCCTTTCTTTAGTATGATCCTCGCCAAATTGCCGGCTGAAAAAAGCTCGAACATAATCCAGTTCAGAACGCATTACTTTTTGATCTGCCTTTATAACTGCTGCACATAAAACAAGTAAGGCTGCACTGAAATCATTCGGTAAAAACCTGGGACTTGTTGTGGTTCCGCCTGTAACTTTAAATTTTACAGCATCTTCGGATATTGATCCAATAGCAAACCCTAATATTCCGCCAATAGGACCGCCAAGTGCCCAGCCCAGACTACCAAAAATCCATTTATTCCAACTCGACATTTTATTATTTGTATTATTTATTTGTGTGATTATTTTTTATTCTGACTTAATTGGTCAGAAATTCACAACCGTTTTCTTTTAGAATATCTTTAATTGTTTGTATGCTTATTCTGTCAAAGGTATTCATCTTACGATTAATATTTGATTCCACTTCTTTGTCTTTCTTTTCTTTTGCCAATAACATTTCTGAAATCA
>JANLOW010000248.1:0-12932 GCA_031366785.1 Bacteroidota bacterium
TTTATTTTAACACATCTTCAAATAACGGAAGATGCTCATACGTTATACGGCTTCGTTGATGAAGACGAAAGAAGACTCTTTCGTTTGCTAATTACGGTTTCGGGTATAGGATGCAATACCGCACGCATGATGTTATCATCCATGACTGTCGTCGAAATCGAATCGTGTATCATTAGCGAGCAGGCTAAAAAGCTTCAGGGAATTAAAGGAATAGGTGAAAAAACAGCCCAAAGAGTAATTCTTGAACTAAAAAGTAAGCTAAGAAAAGAGGCCGGAACACAAAGCACACCATATATAGCTCATTTAAGGATAAAAGATGAGGCAATGGCTGCTCTGTTAACTCTCGGATTTGCAAGGAATAATATTGACCGAACATTGGAATCAATCCTTAAAACAAGTCCATCAGCAAATGTTGAAGACCTTATAAAAAATGCCTTAAAAGCGCTTTAAAACTTTGTTTTTTGAACTGCTAAAAAAGCTATTTTAGGCCTCGCTTTAAAAACGGAAAAATATCGTCTGAACTCTACTTTTTAATTATTAATCATCACATGAATTAATTATTTACCCTTGAAAAGAGTGAAGCAATATTTCTTTGGGATTGGATGTACTTTGTCTATGCTTGTTTCCGTATGGGGTTCCGGTAAACCATTCGGACCTTTAAGATTGGAAGCATTGTCGGAAGTTGTTCCTGATTCTGATAGCACTCAACTTCGTTATCCATTTCATGACCGATACGGCGATAGTTATGCAGAACCTGCTGGGCGAAGTCCAATGTATATGAAGGATCCGTCGAATATCAAATCAAAAGTTGAATACGATACTTACAACAACAGGTATAATATAAATGAAAATATGGGGAATCTTTTTTATAGGAATCCTTCATACATGACATTTGATGAATTCATCGAGCATGAATTTCACAATTCTACCAACGAATACTGGAGACAAAGAGCTGGAGAAGATGATGCACTCAATAAAAAAGCTTATGCGCCTAAAATTACAGTTAACAGTATAATTTTCGACAGAATTTTTGGTGGCAATACTATCGATATTCGTCCGCAAGGATCTGCAGAATTAAGTTTTGCAATCAATGTAGCAAATAGCGAGAACCCTTCAATTCCTACTCAACAGAGGAAAGTAACAACTTTTGATTTCAAAGAAAAGATTCAAATGAATGTTATCGCAAACATTGGCGATAAGATGAAATTAACAACTAACTACAATACAGAATCAACTTTTGATTTCGAAAATAAAATGAAGATTGAATATGCCGGCTATGAAGATGACATTATTAAAAAGATAGAAGCAGGAAATATTACAATGCCACTTAATAGCCAGCTGATACAGGGTTCTCAAAGTCTTTTCGGGATTAAAACGCAATTACAATTTGGAAAACTTACTGTAACAGCACTTTTCTCACAACAAAAAGGAAAACCTGAAACCATCAATGTACAAGGTGGAGCTCAGTCAACAACCTTTGATATAAAAGCGGATCAATATGAAGAGAATAAACACTTTTTTCTTACTCAGAGTTTTGCAAATACATACGATCAATCTTTGCGGGACTTAAATCATATTTCATCATCTGTTAATATTACAAAAATTGAAGTATGGGTTACATCGCGAAGTTATGTAAGCTCGCAAAACAATCAAAACAGAAACATCTTCGCTTTCGCAGATCTAGGCGAGTATAATCCGGATCCATCTCAAACTTTTGTAAGCAATTCCCCGACAGGAATACAAGCACCATCCGACAGCTCTAACGAATTATTAAATCTTCTGAACACAAATATTGCCGGAGGCCTTAATCAATTGCGGAAGATTTCAAACTCTACATTGCTGGTTTCTGCTGTTTCAGGAACGAATTTTACTCCAACAAAAAATTTCGAAACCGTTGAAAATGCCCGACTGCTGCAACAATCAGAATATACATTAAACCCAAGGCTTGGATATATTTCATTAAATTCAAAACTTCGTTCTAATGATGTACTCGCTGTAGCATTTGAATATACCATTAATGGCCAAGCTCATCGTGTGGGTGAACTCACAGGAAGTTCAGGTATTTCAGGAGACTCTGCCTTATTTGTAAAACTTATCCATAGTACAAACTTCAATCCTAAGAATTATGCATGGGACTTGATGATGAAAAATATTTATTCTTTGGGTGGTTATAATATTTCTCAGGAAAAATTCAGACTTGATGTTCTATATCAGGATGATCGTATCGGTGGCAATATTAATTACATTCCAACCGGTTGTAATCAGGTAAAAGGAATTCCTTTGTTGACACTTCTGAATCTTGATGATCTAAATTCACAATTAAATCCGCAGCCTGATGGAGTTTTCGATTTCGTATCAGGTATAACTATAAATCCACAAGCTGGTAGGATTATTTTTCCGGTACGTGAGCCATTTGGCAGTTATATCCGTGGTAAATTTTGTGGCGATCAGACGCTAGCAGGAATTTATGCTTATGATGCATTGTACGATTCAACAAAAACTGCTGCGCAACAGCAGCCTGAAAAAAACAAATTTACCTTACGTGGAACATTTCAGTCTTCCTCAGGATCTGAAATACCTTTGAATGCCGTAAATATTCCTGTGGGCTCTGTAAAAGTTACTGCAGGTGGACGTACCCTAGTAGAAAATTCCGATTATACTGTTGACTATACATTAGGAAGAGTAAAGATTATTAATGATGGAATACTTAAATCAAATACACCAATACAGATTAATCTTGAAAGTAATTCATTATTTGCCCTGCAAACAAAATCATTGATTGGAACCCGATTAGAATATGCTTTCAATAAAGACCTTCAGTTAGGCGGTACATTTATGCATATGTATGAAAAGCCCCTTACTCAAAAAGTCAATATTGGTGATGAACCCATTTCAAATACAGTATGGGGTTTGGATGGTAATTATAGAAGACAGTCACGGTTTCTTACAAAACTTTTAGATAAACTTCCTTTTTACAGTACGAAGGAACCTTCTGCTTTAACCTTTAGCGGTGAAGTCGCTCAGCTGATTCCGGGGCATTCGGGTGCCGTCGGAAAAACCGGTATTTCTTATATCGATGATTTTGAAGGTGCAATTACACCTCTTGATTTAAAGAATCCTACGAGTTGGTATCTATCTTCAGTTCCGAAAGGTCAAACAGAGACAACGATGTTTCCTGAAGCAGATGCCGATTCTATTAAATCCGGTTTGAATCGTGCAAAAATTGCCTGGTATTATGTAGATCCAATCTTTCAACATTCACAATCTAACACACCGGAGAATGCAGATGCGGAACAGCGTAGTAATAACTTTGTAAGAGAAGTTATTCAAACAGAAATTTTTCCAAATGTTCTGAGATCAACACCTCAATCGTTAACGTGTATGAACGTTGCTTTTTATCCTTCTGAGAAAGGGTCTTACAATTACGATGTTATTCCCGGCCCCTATTCAAAAGGTGTTGATGCTTCTGGAAATCTTTTAGCTCCAGAATCCCGCTGGGGTGGTATTATGCGAAAAATTGAAACCACAGACTTCGAATCAAACAATATTGAATTCATTCAATTCTGGTTGATGGATCCATTCACAACGAATACACCTAATGATGGTACTGGAGGAGAAATGTATTTCGATATAGGGTCATTATCTGAGGATATTCTTAAAGACGGTCATAAAAGTTTTGAGAACGGACTTCCTGCTGGTACAAATAATTATACTGTTAGTCCATCTCCATGGGGTGTTTATCCGAATGTGCAATCGATCGTAAATGCTTTTGACAATGACAATGCCAGCAGAGCCGCTCAGGATGTAGGTCTCGATGGATTAAATGATGTTAACGAAAGAGCTCATTTCAACAATTCTTTAATAGATTATATTCAACAATTTGGTCAGGCTTCTCCAGCTTATCAGAAGGCAAATGCAGATCCTTCGTCAGATGATTATTTATATTTTCTGGATGACTCATACAATTCTCCTGGCGTAACGATTCTTGACCGTTATAAACGTTGGAATGGACAGGAGGGTAATTCGGTGACATCCGGTGGAACAAATTTATCTATTTATTCAGCCATTCCGGACGCAGAAGATATCAACCGTGACAATAACATGAATACGTATGAAAACTATTTTCAATACAAAGTTGTACTCAAACCCGGGAATCTTGTAGTAGGACAAAATTATATTACTGATGAAATAATTGCTCCTGTTCGTTTGGACAATGGAACGAATACTCAAACCAAATGGTATCAGTTTAAGATTCCAATAAAATTCCCAAACAAAACAATTGGAGGACCGGAACTTACAAATATTGAATTTGTAAGACTCTTCATGAAAAATTTTCAAAAACCGGTTGTTTGTCGTTTTGCAAAACTAGAATTTCTTCGGGGTGAATGGAGGCGATATCAGTTTTCACTGCTTCAACCTGGCGTATATAGCCCGACTCCTGAAGTTCCGGGTGGAACAAAATTCGATATTTCAACAGTCAGTATTGAAGAAAACGGTGCACGTTCACCTTTTAATTATGTTCTGCCACCCGGTATTGAAAAAGAAAGAGACCCTAGCGCGCCGGCATTAACATCCGTCAATGAACAATCACTTTCATTGAAGATCTGCGAACTTGAAGATGGAGATGCACGTGCAGCCTATAGAAATACACAATTCGATATACGATCGTATAAAAAGTTGAAGATGTTTATTCATGCCGAGTCAGCTATTGGCGAAACCCCACTCAATGATGGAGATATTCATGCTTTTATTCGATTAGGGAGTGACTTTAATGATAACTATTATGAATTCGATATTCCGTTAAAAATAAGTACACCAGGAGTTAACAATGCATCTGAAACCTGGCCGGAAATTAATAATCTGGAAATAGATCTCCAAAAGTTGATCAGTACTAAATTGTCGCGTAATAATTCGCAAAGTGGATCTTTACTTGCGCCATATAAAATTATTGACGGGGACAGAACAATTACTGTCAAAGGAACTCCTAACCTCAGCAATGTTCGTTCTATTATGCTTGGAATTAGAAATCCGAAAGATCCTAGCGGCACAGGAGCTAAAGTTTGTGGTGAAGTTTGGTTTAATGAATTACGTTTATCGGATTTTGATGAAGCAGGTGGCTGGGCATCTACTGCAAGGATAACGGCAAAACTTGCTGATCTTGGTACAATGGCTATTTCCGGTAATCACAGCACAGCAGGTTGGGGAAGCATAGAAAAAAAGGTAAGTGAACGTGACAGAGAAACGAAATCTTCCTATGATTTTTCAACCAGTATAGAACTTGGAAAATTTCTTCCGGATAAAAGTGGAATAAAAATTCCAATGTATTTTGGTTACTCTGAGGCAAAGGTAAGTCCCCAATATAATCCACTCGATCCTGATGTTTTACTTTCTCAGGCCCTTGCTGCAGCAAAGAATCCTGAAACTAAAAATGCAATCAGCAAAACTGTACAGGATTATACACAAAGAAAAAGTCTAAATTTTACCAATGTCAGGAAAGCAAAAACAGGTGGAAATGCTAAACCACATATTTACGATGTAGAAAATTTGAATTTTACGTATGCTTATACGGAAAATTATCAGCGAAATTATAATACAGAATATGCTATAGCTAAAACATACCAAGGTATTATAGGATATAACTATAACAGTACATCAAAACCATTTGCTCCTTTAGAAAAAAGTAAATCCAAAATACTTACTTCCAAATGGCTCCGATTAATAAGGGATGTTAATATAAATCCAATACCAACCGGATTAAATTTTCGTGCAAGCCTTGACAGAACATATTCTGAAACACAACTTCGAAACAACAGTGGTCTTGATTTTACATTGAAACCCACTATCGATAAAACTTATTTCATGAACCGCAATTATGGAATTAACTGGGATCTTGCGCGTGCACTGAAAATAGATTTTAATGCAGATGCAAAAGCAATTATCGATGAACCTCCCGGAAGAATAGATACAAAATTGGAAAGAGATTCGATAATGAAAAACCTTCGGAATCTTGGAAGACTGGATTATTATCATCAAACTACGAGAATTACCTATACAGTTCCTTTTAACAAAATTCCACTCACCGATTGGATTGCAGGAAATATAACTTATTCGGGAGATTACAATTGGAAGGCCGGACAATTACTTAAAGATTCAATAACAAATATTATTTATCAAGATTCAATTGGATGGGTTAATACAATTCAGAATTCTCAAACTCTGGGATTCAGTGCTAATTTAACTTTTGCCACGCTTTATAATAAAAGTGCGTATTTGAAAAAAATTAATTCGAATGTAGTACAACCTAAACCTACACCAAGACCTAAAATAAAACTTCCAACGGATAGTTTAAATTTTAAAAACGATTCTTTAAAATCAAAGCCAAGTTTTCTCGAGCCTATTTTCAAGGGTATAGCAAAAACCCTTATGATGATTAAAACTGCTTCAGCAAATTACACAGAGACAAATGGTACACTACTGCCCGGCTTTAGACCAAGGCCTGACTACATAGGAAATGATTACGGTTTTCGCGGAGGACCTCCCGCTCCGGGGTATGGTTTTGTTTTTGGAAGTCAAAGAGATATTCGTCTGGATGGAGTCCGATATCACTGGCTTACAGAAGATACAACGTTAAATTCATTTTTTACATTGACTAAACTTCAGAACCTCACATTACGTTTAACTATTGAACCATTAAAGAGTCTTAAAATTGAATTAACCGGAAACAGAAATTTCACGAGAAATCATAGTGAATATTACAAGTATCAACCATCAGATGCAAGCTTTATTGGTTCCAGTCCCACTGAAACGGGAAGTTTTTCAATTTCATACTTCACCTGGAACACGCATTTCATCAAAGACGCTAAAGATTATTCAAACAAAAATTTTGAACAGTTTGTAAAAAACAGGGCAGAATTATCCAAACTTTTAGATGATGATAATCCAAATATTTCACGACAAGGTGGTAATGGATATGGATTGACACAAAAGGAAGTAATAACTTATTCATTCCTTGCTGCTTATTCGGGCCGAACTCCATCAAAATCGATTATAGATCTTTTTCCTAATATTCCAAGACCAAACTGGCGCGTGACCTATGATGGACTTTCTAAGTTAAAATTCTTTCAAAGCTTCCTGCAATCTATATCTATTTCTCATGGCTACCGTTCTGTTTATAGTATCAATTCATTTAGCCGGAATCTGCTTTATTCAAAAGCAAATGGTAGGTCCTTAAATACGGATACTATTGGAAATTTTATTCCTGAATTAGATCTTCAACAAATTACAATTTCAGAACAACTGGCTCCATTGATTGGAATTGATATGACGCTGAAAAATAGTTTTCAGACACGTTTCGAAATAAAACGTGATCGTACTCTTTCATTAGCCTATTCAAATATTCAAGTTACTGAAATCAGAGGCATAGAATATACAATTGGACTCGGTTACAAATTCAAGAAAGTAACACTTCCGTTTAAAGTTGGTAGTAATAAAAAACTCAGCAACGACTTGACTGTGAAAGCAGACATTACCTTGAGGAATTCTACCACTATTTTACGGAAAGTTATTGAAGGTACCAATCAGCCAAGTGCAGGTAGTAAGAATTTAAAAATAAGGGTAACAGCCGAATATCCTATAAACGAACGTTTCAATATTCAAGGTTTTTATGATTATGATGCTACTGAACCCTTTGTTTCTTCTAGCTATCCTACGTCAAATACCAGAGCAGGGATTACGGTACGGTTTACACTTGCTCAGTAATTCGTTAATGCTTTTGATTGTTTTTAAATTATTAATTCACGACTCAACGAATAAGCAAATCAACTATTTTTTTTCGTAGGTTTGATAAAAAATAATTCGAATGAATTTCCCCGAAAATCTTAAATACACCAAAGATCACGAATGGGTTCGTGTTGAAGATAATATCGCTATAGTCGGAATCACTGATTTTGCGCAAAGTGAACTTGGCGATATCGTTTATGTTGAAATTGAAACACTAGGTGAAACACTTGAAAAAGAAGCCATCTTCGGAACAATAGAAGCTGTAAAAACAGTCTCAGATTTATTCATGCCTGTCTCTGGAAAAGTGTTGTCAATAAATGATATGATTTCCAGCAAACCAGAATCTCTGAATACAGATCCGTATGGTAATGCTTGGATGATTCGAATTGAAATGAGTAAACCATCTCAATTGAATGAACTAATGTCTGCTGCTGATTATCGTCAAATGGTTGGTGCTAATGCATGATTTAAAACCAGATGTTCTGGAAATATAATTTGCCTGCTATTTCTTGGGCCCTTTTAATCCTATTGCTTTGCGGATTACCGGGGGATAAAATTCCGGAAATCACTTTTCTTGAATGGCTCAGACCTGATAAAATTGTTCATCTGATTTTATTCGGAGTGCTTTCCTTTCTTTTCTTAAAAGGTTTTACAAAACAAAATCAGTATCCTTTTATTAATAAGAATGCAGGTAAGATTGCCCTTATTATCTGTATTTCTTATGGTGGCATTATTGAAATTCTACAGAATTTAGTTTTTATTCATAGAAGCGGCGATATACGTGATTCAGCAGCAAATGCAGTAGGCGCCGTATTTGGCCTTTGGATTTATAATCGATATTTTGGAAGGACTGTTAGTAGTTAATGGTTAATGGTTAAATGTTATTTGTTAAAAAGGTTGTCTTGAATTTTTTGTATCTTCAAAATGTAAAAAATAGTAATTAAATTAATTTGATTTTTATTCTCTCCATTTCTAATACTTCAATACTAATGACTAATGACTCATGACTAATTACTAACTAATAACTAACTAATAACTAACTAATACCCAGTCTATGAAACACAAAATTGTAATCGCCATTACAGGTGCAAGTGGTTCCATTTACGCTAAAGTTCTTCTTAAAAAATTAAACAACCTGAAAGATCAGCTTGATGCAACTGGTGTCATTATTTCTGAAAATGCAAAGCAAGTATGGAAGTTCGAATTAGGTGATGAATCTTATAATGAAATTCAATTTCGTATTTATGATAAGAATGATTTTATGGCACCTTTCGCCAGCGGATCAGCAGCATATAATACAATGATTGTTTGTCCGTGCAGCATGGGTACAATGGCTCGAATAGCCACAGGAATTTCCAATGACCTCGTCACTCGATCGGCCGATGTAATACTAAAAGAACGCCGCAAACTAATTCTCGTCATCCGTGATACTCCTTACAGCATTATTCATATCAATAATATGAAAACGATAACCGAAGCAGGTGGTATTATTTGTCCGGCTTCACCTTCTTTCTATTCTCGTCCGGCCGATTTTGAAGCACTAGCAGCCACTGTTGTCGACAGGGTTTTAGATCTTGCAGGTTTTCAACAAAGTACTTTTCGTTGGAGCGAATGACATTACTTCGACAATTCCCTTTGCTAGCTTGATCTTTAAAGGTTTTTAGAGGAGTGTTCAAATTTAATATGCCTGATTCATAAGCATTTAATAAAATTGTGCTTTTTAGGTAATTATTTGCTTGACAAAGCCCTCTCCGGCACTTAATTTTAACACACCAAAAGCTAGCTAATCTATGTTTGAGTACACCAAGCAAATTCTTACCAAGGTAAGTTTCGATAGAAATTTATTTCGTAAAGAGTTGATTAAATCGTTACGCATTCTAAAAGGAGATGAACGCCGTTTGTTAAAGTTATGGTGTGTAGCTACATTTGCTGCTTACAGCGATGTAATATTAGATGCCTTTAGGAAGTTTTCTTCCTGAGAAAATTTAAATTTCTTTTTAATCCTTTAAAGCCGGTTCTCATTACCGGTGAATCTTGAAAAAGGTTTTCAAATACCTCTGTGGTTATTTCATGCCACTCATCAGCATTCATTGTTATTAATTTATTGGAAGGCAGAAATTGTTTTTCCCTGTGATTTTTTGAAAACCGATTCCATGGACAAACATCCTGGCAAACATCACAGCCAAAAACCCAATCATCCAATTTTTCTTTATAAGATACAGGAATTTCTTCTTTTAATTCAATGGTGAAATAAGAAATGCATTTACTGCCATCGACTACATAGGGTTGAATTATTGCATCGGTCGGACAAGCATCAATACATCTTGTGCATGTTCCGCAAAAATCTTCAATCGGTCCGTCGACATCTAATTCGAGGTCACTGATTATTTCGGCAATGAAAAAAAAAGAACCCTGTTGACGATTTATTAGGTTTGTATTTTTTCCTACCCAGCCCAGCCCACTTTTTTTTGCCCATGCACGTTCCATAACCGGTGCCGAATCAACGAATACTCTGCCGTTTATTTCACCGATAGTTTCTTTTATGTAATTCATTAACTCTTTCAATTTTTCCTTTACGACAAAATGATAGTCACGGCCATAAGCATATTTACTGAGTTTTGGTGCAGAGGGATTTTGTTCGATTGCTGTATAGTAATTATAGAGAAGTGAAATAACACTTTTTGCACCTGGGACCAATTGACGAGGATCAAGGCGTTTATCAAAATAGTTTTGCATGTAAGCCATCTTTCCATGCTGATTCTGTAAGAGCCATTTTTCGAGTAAGGGAGCTTCTTCTTCCAGAAAATCTGCTTTTGAAATACCACAGAAGTCAAAACCAAGACGAAGTGCTTCGTTTTTTATGGAAGAAGAGTATTTGTTTTTTTCGAGAAACATTTGGGACCTTTAGGGAACTTAAAGATATTTCGCGCAGAGGGCGCAGAGGGCGCAAAGGGAATTGTTTTAAAAAAGGGTTCCGGCGGGGGGGAGATATGTTTTTCCGAGATGCCGGAAAGCTAGTTCTGTCGCTTCTCGTCCGCGTGGCGTTCGTTTCAGGTATCCTTCTTTAATCAGAAAAGGTTCATAGACTTCTTCAATGGTTCCTGCTTCTTCGCCAACAGCAGTTGCAATCGTATTAATTCCTACAGGGCCGCCATTGAACTTATCAATAATAGCAGATAATATTTTATTATCCATTTCATCGAGGCCGTGTTCATCAACATTTAATGCAGTCAATGCAAATTGTGAAATCTCAGGATCGATAATACCATTACCTTTTATCTGAGCGAAATCACGAACTCTGCGTAAAAGTGCATTCGCTATCCTCGGAGTGCCCCGGCTGCGACGCGCTATTTCAAATGCAGCTTCATTAACAATTTCTATACGTAAAAGATTAGCAGACCTTTTGATAATTGTTCTTAAAAGTTCAGCATCATAATATTCAAGTCGTGAGGTAATACCAAATCTGGCACGCAAGGGTGCTGTTAATAAACCGGATCGTGTGGTAGCACCAATAAGAGTAAAGGGATGTATTTTAATCTGAACCGATCGTGCATTCGGACCTGATTCTATCATGATATCAATTTTATAATCCTCCATGGCAGAGTAGAGGTATTCTTCAACGACAGGACTAAGCCTGTGTATTTCGTCGATGAATAAAACATCATTAGTTTCAAGATTGGTGAGAAGACCTGCAAGGTCGCCGGGTTTATCGAGAACGGGACCGGATGTTGTACGGATATTTACGCCAAGTTCATTAGCAATGATATATGCGAGTGTGGTTTTTCCTAGTCCGGGCGGACCATGCAAAAGAATGTGATCGAGAGCTTCTTCACGCTGTTGAGCTGCTTCAACAAAAATTCGGAGGTTACTGATAATACTCTGCTGACCCGTAAAATCTTCGAAGCCCTGAGGGCGAAGAACCTTATCGATTTCCTTTTCGACAGAACTGAGTTGCGAAGCGTTAGGATCTAAGTTGGGATTTGACATGGAAAGCAAAAGTAAGATAATGCCTCAAGGTTTAAACGTTTTTTTACTTTGACTTACTCACTTTTTTCATCTTTTTTGAAGAGAATTTTATAGATTTCATCCAGAAACAACCGAATGTCTATAGCAAATAGAGCTGCATTGAGATGCTGTGTTTGTTTTTTGGACCGATAAAGTGTAACACGATAACCGGTAGTTGCACCAACTCCTAACCATTGAAAAATGTTGTATTGTACGGAAATCTCCGGTTGATAAAGTATGATAGTTTCTGTCGGAGTGAAAGCGTTCATACGATCCGGACGACGAATATAGCGGTAATTAGCACCACCAATTCCAATATGAAATGGAGTAATTGTGCTTTGCCAGGGGTAGTTATTGTAGAAAAAATATTCGGCAGACAGACTTACAAATGAAAAATTTAATTCTCCATTGGTTGTATAATCAAGATTATTTTCTGTGATATGCAATGGTGTTACAACAGAATTGTTGGCTAGATTTGAAATACCAACGCCCAAACGTAACCGCTGATTATAACTCAACCCCATTTTAAGGCGGTTAATATTTGCATATTGATGATCAATAAATGTATTGAAAGATGCAAGAGTGAAAAAAAATTTCGGTTTTTGTTGGAGGCTGTATCTAATAGTATCAATCAATTGCGCATTTGCAGGTCTGCTTGCAAAAACTATAAAAAAAATAATTATTGAAAGTTTCTTAATCATCGATAATGGTGAAACGAAGTGGAAAAATACTTATTACAAATGTGACATGATTAATTTAAAATTCAAAGTATTTATTATTTAAATTAATTGAAACTATATCTCAAAACTTTTTTCAAACAACAAACCCACAAGTTCCCTTCTGGATGACATTGTTGCTTTATTTGATGAGAAGAAATTCACAGGATTCGTTCTGAATTATGTAGGTACAACATACGAAATATGACTATAAAACGATGAATAAAATTCTGCAAGAATTATGTCTGTTATTACTTTACTTCTCAGTTAAGTAATGTAATCCAGCTGGGAACCTGTGACTTAATTATAAATTCACGTGTCAAAATGGGCTTTAATTAAATAAGAATTTATTACATTGCATTGTTTTTTTAAATCCTTTTACATAAACTAATTTCACTATTAAAATATTTTCAATATGAAAAAATATTTTTT
>JANLOW010000149.1:0-18873 GCA_031366785.1 Bacteroidota bacterium
CTTAATGCTTTTTTTAATTGGCTTAATTGTGTCCTGAGCTTTACACAGCTGAAAAGAAAATACTAAGACCAGTATAATAAGATTTTTCATGTGTGGTTTTTATACACTCAAACCTAGTATTTTCTATTGATAAAAGCAAACTTTTAAGAGAGTCAAGAATCAAGAGCCAAGAGCCAAGAAACTTCTAAGGTGGTTTTCAAACAATTTTTCTCGTCTCTTGATTCTTGACTCTTGATTCTATAAAGCATCCTTCGCCGTTAAATTGCGTTTCTTTTTCTCTATAATAATTTCATGCATTCTGTCTACAACATTCATTGTAATCGGACAGTATTCAATATTCTGTATATGTGTTCCACTGACAAACAATTTAAAGTCTTTCCATTGTGTGTGAGGAAAACCAGCACAATCACGAGGGCGCACTGCATAAATTGAACATTTATTATCCTTTTTTAAAAACTGACAGGGAATACTTTTATTCATATAATCCCCATCCTCTTCAATGTATAAATACTTATCAAAATACTGCTTGAAAGTCATGCCCAAATGCTTTGAGATTCGATTTATATCTGCTTTATTATAAGTGGGCGACATCGTTTTACAGCAGTTTGCGCAATCAAGGCAGTCAATTTTCTTGAATGCTTGTTTATGAAGGGCTATTGCCAAAGAATCAAGCCCGCGAATTTTGCGATGTAAAAGTCCTCTTAAAAATGTTGTATAGGTCTTTTTACTTTTTTTAAGAGTACTCCGCATATATCCAATTGGATCTTTAATACTCAAATTTGCCGGATGAGGCACATGCGCTTGAAATGCAGGTAGTTTAGTTTTTTTCAAAATGAACTATTTATTAATGTGGATGTAAAAGTAAAATAATCGCACTATAAATTTCCAAAAGTTTTCTTAACCCCTAAAAGAAATTCAAATGTCCCTTTCCTGCTGTTAATTCAGGTAGAATAAAATTAATGATTTACCTGATCGAGCCATATAGTTTGAATAATCCTTCTATAAATGTAGTCCATGAAAATTTTTCTTTCTCTAAATCTACATTTCGTGAAAATTCTATTTCCCTTTCATTATCATAAAAATCACAAAGTGAATCAGCAATAGCAGAAGGAATTTTTTCAGTGACATATCCTACTCTTTTATCAGCAACAATTTCTGCCAACCCACCAACGTTAGTAACCAACATAGGTCTGCCGAAATAATATGCGATTTGAGTAATTCCACTTTGAGTTGCATTTAAATAAGGCTGAACAACAATATCGGCAGAACAAAAATAATCCTTCACCTTAATTTTATCGATAAATTCGGTATGTAAAATAATTGATTGTCCGATATTTAATGATTTAATTTTTTCGAGATAACCGGTTTTGTCCTCGTAAAATTCGCCTGCGATAAGTAATTTAATTCCTCTTTCACGGATACGATGATCTGCCATGGCATCTAAAAGCAAATTTAATCCCTTATAGGCTCTTATAAATCCAAAAAATAAAATGATCCTATCATTGACATCAACACCAATATTTATCCTTGCTTCGATTTTAGAAAGTCTCTCTCCAAAAATATTATAAATCGGATGAGGTAATAAAATTTTATTGGTGGTATTAATAAAAATATCGAGTTCATCGAAGACAGCTTTTGACATGGTCACAAATCCATCACAATTTCTTAAAAAATACCCTGTAAGGATATTATCTCCGGGTCTTTTCTCATGTGGAATAACATTATCCGTTATTGCAATGACTTTAATATTTTTACGACGTAGTTTTTTGGCGACAGTTCCCAGAGCGGGAGCCATAAAAGGAATCCAGTAACGAATAATTACCAGATCAGGCTTTTCGGAAATTATAGATAAAGCTGTTTTATACCATGAAAGAGGATTGATTGAATTTAATAATGGACGTATATCAAGATTTTCCGGCTCTTTACCTTCTGTTATTTGAGATGTTCCGGGAAATAGAAAAGATGGATATTGATAATTAAATGAATAGATAATTACTTCATGACCTTCCTTTTGAAGACTTGCAGCCAATGCTTCATTAAAATCCGCAATACCACCACGAAGCGGGAATGCAGGACCGAGTAAAATTACTTTCAAAATAATTAATTAAGTGTGTATTGGTCAATCCTCAATTATAGATTACATTTTTTTTCTACTAAATATTTATCTCTGTCCGGTGCTGCTCTTGATATTAATTCACTTATAAATCCTGCAAGAAAAAGTTGAGTTCCAATAATCATGCATGCTAAAGCAATATAAAAAGAAGGACGTTCCGTTAATAAACGTGCATGTAGATTATGATAAACATTATACAATTTACCCACACCAAGAAAAACAGTAGCAATAAATCCAATTAAAAACATAATTGAACCGAGAAGTCCGAATAAATGCATGGGACGTTTACTGAATCTAGAAACAAATGTAATTGACAAAAGATCGAGGAAACCATTGACAAATCTTTCGAAGCCAAATTTGGTTTCGCCATATTTTCTGGACCGGTGTTCAACTATCTTCTCTCCTATTTTATTAAAACCTGCCCATTTGGCGATAACCGGAATATAACGGTGCATTTCACCATATACTTCAATAGTTTTTATTACATCACGTCTATACGATTTCAAACCACAATTAAAATCATGAAGATTATTAATTCCTGACATCTTCCTAGTAGCCCAATTAAAAAATTTACTCGGGATTGTTTTTGAAATTGGATCATAACGTTTCTTTTTCCAACCTGAAATGAGATCAAAACCACCTGTATTGATAAGAGAATAAAGTTCCGGTATTTCATCGGGACTATCCTGAAGATCAGCATCCATTGTAATTATGACATTCCCTTGTGCAGCAATAAATCCTTCATTAAGTGCGGCAGACTTACCGTAATTACGACGGAAACGAATGCCTTTAATGGTTTTATGTTCATTGCCGAGTGCTTCAATAATTTCCCAGGAATGATCACTGCTTCCGTCATCGATAAGAATTATTTCAAAAGTATAGTTATGTTGGTTCATTACACGAATGATCCATTCGCACAACTCTTTTAATGATTCTTCTTCATTAAATAAGGGAATGATTACAGATATATTCACGTTTTTGTCAGCCTATATTTGAATTAAATGGGTTCTCTTCTTTTCTCATAAAAATGGAAATAATCAGTGAGAAAAGTAATCCCATAAACGCTGAGCCCAAAACTGAAAATGCAAAAAGCCACATTGGTGTCATGAATTTCCGAGTATAATTCATTGTCATTTCGATTTGTTCTTCGCTCATACCTTTTTCCTCAAGGTTTTGTTGAGTGGTATCTAAAATTTTCTGAATCATATCAGGTGCTATATATTTGAAAAAAAGTACAGTAAAAATTGCTGTAATTATTCCTCCAAAAAATGAAATTAGTGTACCTGTCCAAAGCGATTTACCGTAACTTATGTGTCCCTCCAGGTCTTCATCCCTGTAACTTTTTATTCCGGTAATAATAAAAATACATAATACAATATAACTTAAAAATTGAGGTAGTTTTGATTCAATATCAACTCCTAAAAAATAAAATAATAAGAAAATGGCGACACCGGCTAGTCCATATAAGGTTCCATAATTCATAGCGACTTTTGTCTGAGTACGTTGATTTTCCATCTGGCTGTAGTATTTTGCAAACGTACATGAAATTGATTAAAGCACAAATATTAACCTTTGCAGTTATAAACATTTTACAATAGATTTTTTAAAATAATTATATTAAACTTTTGCATAATTTACGACTAAATGCTTACTTTCGCGGTGGGTAAGTCCTATACGACCAGCTCCTGCCAATCTCCCCAGGCCGGGAACGGAGCAAGGATCCGCGGTTGAGCGGTGCGATATAGGTAGCTTACCCATTTTTTATTACATTATTGAGAAGTTTTTGCTTGCTTTCATTCGATGATTATTGTTTATAAGTTTTAGCTGTTTTTAACCATCCCTGAAACAAATTCAATGATATGTTATTTATAAACTTCTGTTTATAAAGGAGGAAAATTAAGAACAGACATTCAGAAAATTACCTTAATTTTACCCTTTGAATTATAAACAAAAGCCAATCCATCTATGAAATTCTTCATCGACACTGCCAATCTTTCTCAAATTAAAGAAGCCGAAGATCTCGGTGTTCTGGATGGGGTAACAACTAATCCTTCATTAATGGCTAAAGAAGGAATTACCGGTCACGACAACATTCTTAAACATTATGTCAATATTTGTAACATTGTAAGTGGCGATGTAAGTGCTGAAGTTATTTCTACCGACTTTAAAGGAATTGTTGATGAAGGCGAAATGCTTGCTTCCCTTCACAAACAAATAGTTGTTAAAATACCAATGATAAAAGACGGCGTTAAAGCATTGAAATACTTTTCAAATAAAAAAATACGTACAAATTGTACCCTCGTTTTTTCTGCGGGACAAGCACTTTTAGCAGCCAAAGCCGGAGCAACTTATGTTTCTCCTTTTATTGGAAGACTAGACGATATAAACCAGGACGGCGTCGCTTTGATTCATCAGATTGTACAGATATACCGTACCTACAATTATAAAACACAGGTTTTAGCCGCATCAATTCGCGGCCCACTGCATATCATTAAATGCGCAGAAGCCGGTGCTGATGTTGCCACCTGCCCACTCTCTGCCATTCTCGATCTTCTTAAACATCCATTGACAGACAGTGGACTCGAAAAATTTCTGTTGGATGCAAAAAAATTTAGCGGTGCAGTCATAAATAAGTAATTTTTTTTAATTAATAATATTATATTTTATATTTTGAAAACTATTAATAGAAAAAAAATCATTTTAAAATTCACAAAATAATATAGGTGCTACTCAAATTTTTTGGTGAATCCATCAATCAGAAATATATCGCTCAGATTACTGAGACGTTAAAAAATGATGGTATTATAATTATTCCAACGGATACAATCTATGCAATTGCAGCTAGTATCTACAGTAATAAAGCAATTGAAAGAATTTGTAACCTTAAAAAAATCAAAGTAGAAAAAGCAAATTTCTCTTTTCTTTGTCAGGATCTAAAAAATATTTCTGAATTTACTAAACCTTTCAGTACTGAAATATTTCGTCTGATGAAAAGTTCGTTGCCGGGGCCATTTACATTTATTCTCAATGCAAATAGCCATGTTCCTACTATTTTCAAATCCAATAAAAAAACAATTGGTATACGGATTCCAGATAATACCATCGCACTCTCAATTATAGAAGCAATTGGAAATCCATTGATGGTTACATCCGTTCATTCTGACGATGATTTTGAGGAATATCTTACCAACCCTGATGATATTCAGGAACGATTCGGAGATTTAGTTGATATAATTATTGATGGAGGCCCGAGCCATTTTCATCCATCAACTATTATTGATTGTACAGGAGATACTCCAATCGTAAAGCGGGAAGGAAAAGGTAAAGTTGAAGATTGACAATAATTTTCTAATCTGAATTTTTTGACTTCAACAAGTTAAAATTATAAAATCTTAAAAGCAATTGTAAGATTTATTACTCTGGATTCTACATTGGTCTGACCGGAATTTGTTAAATCAATAAAGCCTTTGATATATTTTAAATCAAAAGTAAATTTTGATAAATCAAAACCTATGCCTCCTAACAAACTGTGGTTATTGTTATTTACATTACTTGCTGCAAAATTATTTCCATCAACTGAATAAGAAATATCAGAATAATTGTTCCAATTATAACCTCCAAAAATTCTCACATTGCCAATGTCTTTTATTCCAAATAATTTAATTCCACCTATCATACTAATATCAATTCCTTTCAGCTTAAATGATAAATTGTTATTCACTCCATTAGTTGTAGATGTAACCGAAGCACTTTTTGAACCAAAAGATGCTTCTCCCTGTCCATAAAAGAAAAGTAACTTAAGACGAACAAAAGCTCCAAAATTATAACCTGCTCCTGCAATCTGGTCTTTAAAATTAGGATTCGAGTTCAGTGATGTACTCGTCAGGGAAACTAATGGGCCAAACGTAACAGGCAATATATCCTGAGCTTTACATTGTAAAGTTAACGTCAATAATGAGGCAATAAGAAATTTTTTCATGACAATTTCTGATTATTGAATACGAAATATAAAATAGTTTTCACTGAAAACAAATAACGAAATAAAATGTTTTAAATTATAAACATCCGGGAAATTAATAGATTAAATTCCTAAAAAGGTAAATTAAAACGAAATACAGTCTTAGGAAGCACCCGATATAAAAAAAGAAGGCTACAGACATTTTAAAAAAATCAACAATCGTCTATTACACTATTCTGTCTTTTTAAATAAATACCTGGTAATAAATATTCCTGTACTTTTATCAGCACTATAAACTCCTGAGTTTATAGATGAAAGTTCCCACCCTTGGCCTGTCATTTCATTGATTTTTTCTGTTATCATATTATCGTTTTTTCGAACATTACCAAAATTAATTCCAACAAAGCTGAAAAAATTTTCCATGTCAATTTCTTTAATATTTCCATCAGGCGAAGTTGTGACCATCCTGGAGCGGCCTAGTCCTCCGGGTACAACAGATTCAATAGTTGTAATTTGTGTATAGGTTGTTTTGGTTTGAGATGGTTTAAATGCATAACCAGCAAATAATACAATGGCCAAACATACGCAGCTTAAGATTATTTTGAATTCTTTTTTCATATTTCATTAGTTTTTTTTATAACTGTTTAGTAAATATTTTTAAATTAATATAAGGTAAAATTTATAAATGCTTTTGGAATTGATTCTATTAAATCAGAACAAATCATAGAATAAATTCCTTTCTTTTTTGCGGCAATGTCTCCAGCTACTCCATGTAAATAAACTCCCAATAATGTAGCATGTTCAGGTTTATAATTTTGTGATAAGAATGCTGTTATCATTCCTGTTAAAGCATCTCCGCTCCCACCTTTTGCCATACCAGGATTTCCGCTACTGTTAAAATAAGTTTTACCATCTGTTAAAGAAATACACGTATGGGCTCCTTTTAGAACAATAATAACATTATATTCAATAGAAAATCGTATCTGTGTCTTATGTCTTTCAAAATCATTAATGCTTTTACCTGCCATTCGCTCAAATTCTTTCGGATGAGGCGTAAGTATGGAGTGTTCAGGAATTGTTTTTAACTTTTCCGGATGTTCAGAAAGCATATTTAAAGCATCAGCATCTAGGACAACAGGTTTATTAACATTTTTCAAAAAATCGAAAAACATTTTCTTTGTTTCTTCTGATTTACCTAAACCCGGACCTATACCAATGCCATTATAATTTCCTATATCCCCAACTTTTGTAATTATGTCATTTGAATTATCCAATTCTACCATTGCCTCCGGTACAGCAGTTTGAAGAATTTCATTTCCGCAGTTAGGTATATGGATGGTTAATAAACCAGTACCCGATCGTAAACAGGCTCTGGCTGATAATACGGCTGCACCCATTTTTCCTTTACTGCCGCATATTAAAAAACTATGTCCATGATTTCCTTTGTGTGAAAATTTATTTCTAGGTTTAAGAATATTTTTAACTTCTTTTTTACACAAGTAAAACTTCAATGAATTTATTTCTTTAATAAATTTCTTATCTAAGCCAATATTTAAAACATGAAACTCACCGACATATTTTTCATTCTCCTGAAAGAAAAAAGCAAGTTTGGGATTTTGAAATGTAAGTGTATGATTAGCCTCGATTATTTTACCATCAGAAGACTGGTCAGCATATAAACCTGATGGTATATCAATTGAAATAATATCGTTACCGCTTTTATTTATTTCGTCAATACATATGCCTAACCAACCTGTAACCGGCCTGCTAAGTCCTGTACCTAATATTGCATCAATGATAATTGCCGGTTCATTCAATAAAAATTTTTCGCCTTCACCAATTAGTTTAAAGTGAATATCAGTTTTATTAATTGCTTCAAAGTTTTTCTTAAAATCATCGGAATATTCTTTAGTAGAAGAAAGTATAATTACTTCAACATTAAATTGATTGTTGCTTAGTAATTTTGCAATTACAAGTCCATCACCGCCATTATTACCGGTGCCGCAAATGATAATATATTTTTTTGCGGTGTCGGTATTATTTACGATCCATTCAAAACACTTTCTTCCGGCTCGCTCCATTAATGCTAAGGAACTGATTGGTTCGTTTTTTATTGTAAAATTATCTGCCTGCCTGATTTGTATAGCTGATAATATTTTCATCTTATCCTATAATTTTTACTTCGATTTTGTCTTTGAGATGTTCCTTCAAAAAACTACCATTGCCATGGACAGTATATACTTTTTTTGCTTTTGTTTTTGTTATCATTTCAAGTACTCCATTCCAATCTGCATGATCGCTCACTTGTAAAATGCGATCGCATCGGTAAAAAGAACGTTTCCATCCTGTAGCAAATACTTTTAAAATATTATTATTACCAGCAAATCGTTTAAAATGCGCAGGAGGTACAATATATACACTACTTCCGCTATTTTCAAAATCCGTTCTTCGATAGGGTCGCCATTCACCGAGTGAATAACCATGATCGGCATATAAACGATGATAGGCTTCGAGTTCAGGATGAACATAAACTTTTACATTTTCACAATATTTCGTGATTAACTGAGTAAGTCTTTGAGCTTTTCCCAAAGCATAGGCTCCAATGACTATGTTTTGATTTTTATCAAATAGTTTTTTTAACTCTTCCACCGGATCAGGATGGCTGTATTCGGGTGAAGCAAAAGTAGTCTCAGTAATTAAATGATCACATTCTATAAATTCAAAAGCTTCGCAGCTTTCATCTGCTTGAGTTTTAAAATCACCGGTATATAAATAACGGTCCCCTTCATTTTCAATTAATATCTGCGCACTTCCAAGGATATGTCCGGCAGGATAAAAAGTAATTTTTATTTGATCGATATAAAATGCTCGACCAAAGTTCACACGAATAAATTCAGAACGTGACCTATGCCCATGTCGATATGTCATAAATGATTCCGTTGGCTCTGTACAATACACCTTTCCCTTCGTTGGCACAGCATGGTCTCCATGAGCATGCGATACTAAAGCAATATTTACTGCTTTGCGTGGATCAATATAAAAATTTCCCTTTTCACAATAGAGACCTGAAGATGTTTTGGTAATAAAATTGTTTATCAAAACTAGTTGTTGTTAACTATTAATTAAAATTCATTAATCTATTACCCTAAATTAGGCCTCCTTTTAATATAGTCGTTAGTCTTTAGACTTTATTTTCTTGTTTCTTGACTCTCAAAAAATTATTTAATAAACCCTGCGTGTATTTTCAACACCTGGGGAATTAACATTTGCTTTTCATCATTGTATATAACGAAATCCGATTTTTTTATTAATTCTTCATCGTTTAATTGTTTATTAATGATATTTTCTATTTCAATCCGTGATTTATGATCTCTTTCTTTCAATCTGCAAATTCTTAATTCGATAGGAGAAATAACAGAAATTATTTTATCGCAGATTTCGTTAGCACCACTTTCAAAAAGTATGGCTGCTTCTTCTATTACGTATGGATTACCCTTATTACTTTTCAACCATTTCTCAAAATCCAGTTTTACGAGAGGATGAATAATACTATTTAATGTATTAAGTTTTTTAATATCAGAAAATACTATTTCACCTAATTTTTTCCGGCTTAATTTTCCATTTTTATCAAAGACATCTTCAGAAAATTCTTTCTTAATTTTCTCATTAATTTCAGGATACTTTTCATATAATTGGTGAACTACTTTATCGGATTCAAAAATAGGAACACCGAGCCGGCTAAAAATCTGGCAAACTAAAGATTTTCCTGTGCCAATTCCTCCTGTAATACCAACAACTTTCATTGTTTTCTTAAAATATAATCAACTTTATCCGGCTCTAATTTAGTAATTCGAACAAAAGAAGGGCTGGTAATAACATTTACATCTAGTTTTGATGTTTGTTTTTCCTTCAAATTATTTGCATCAATAACTGCATCAAACATTGAATCTTCAACTTTGTTATACTGACTCAAAGCCACAAGGTAAAGTACTTTAACTTTTTCAGGAAATGTTTTTAAGGAATAACCCGGCCTGACATTCACAGGATTAATTTCTACATCAGCAGACCCTTCAGTAAATTTTTCGACTGGAATTTTAAATTCGATTTGATCTTTATCGAATGCAAGTAACCTGCTTCCCATTAATTTTGCTTTCATTTTGACAGGTCCTTTTACATTTTCAAGTTTTACATTTTCTGTTCTTATACTTTTCATTTTCTGAACAATTGAGGGTGGTCCCGAAACTTCAATTTCGGAAGGGAAAATTTCAGGGCTTCCGGTTGTATCATATTGTTTTTCAAAACTCAGTTGTAATGAAAGAACTACCGGAATTTTTTTGGTTATTATGTCGCTGAAATTAAAAATAATTGAATCCGGTTGAAAGCCGGTAATATTGACATCTTTTCCAAGTTCCTTTGAGAAATCTTCAAGAAATGTTTGCGTCGGTAAAGCGAGAACTTCTGAATTTAAAGAAGAAACACTAAGGCTGGAAGCAACATCAACTTCCACAGGAGGATGATTTTTCTGAAAACCAAAAGAAATTATTTTAAATCCCGAGGTTTTAAACTGCACCGAAATATTTGCAGGCATTTCATTCATTACTACTTTCTTGCCTGGCAAATTAATATATTTTACCGGCAAAGTGATTTTAGATGGATAGTCATGAGAAAGCGCCAGTAGTAACCAGAAAACAGTTGAAATAGAGAAACATATAAGAATGATATAGAACTGCTTATTCATTCTTAATCTATTGGCCGGTTTACTCTGTGCAGTCTTCAGTTCTTTCATTTTGAAAGTCTTCGTCGCTTATTAACTCATTGCCTTTGCAGGTATATTCTGCTCTAAAGCTTTTGTTGCATCCGCAGAAATAGCAGATTTTTCGACGCGTACTTTTACATTAGTATCTATTTCAATCATAAAAGTACGATCGTTGATTTCAAGAATACGACCATGAATACCCCCTATTGTGACAACTTTATCACCTTTCTGAATTGTATTCCTGAAGTCTCGCTCTAACTTTTGTTTTTTCATCTGAGGGCGTATCATAAAAAAATAAAATACGACAATAATTGCAACGAGAAAAACAAGCTGCATAATGCCACCGCCTGCTGGTGCAGGTGATTGAAGCAGAATAGATGTAATTGGATTCATGGATAGTTGATTGTTGGTTATTGGTTATTTGATTATTGATTGGTTTATTGGTTAATAGCTAAATGATACTTGTAAGTAAATTAACCGTTAATTATTTTAATTATCTATCTGATAAGTTTACATAATAAAGAAATAGAATTATTTAAAAATAACAATTTTTATTTATTTACTTTATCCACATTACCGATAATAGTAATTACATAATTATTAGGCATTGTATTCGAAATAATTGTAACTGTTTTTTCCTGATGTCCTTCTTTTCCCTGACTGTCAAATGTTACATTTATTACCCCTCCCTCACCCGGTTTTATGGGTTCTTTTGGATACTCCGGCACGGTACAACCGCAACTTCCCTGTGCCGCACGAATCACAAGAACAGCCTTACCTACATTCTTAAATCGAAAGGCAAAAGATATTTTTTCACCTTCAATTATATTACCGAAATCGTGAGTACTTTCTTCGAATTCGAAAACCGGCACATTATCCACCTCACCCTTCAATGAAGAAGCCGTAACAGGGTTATCAATCACAGAAGGATTGATTGCATTGTCAGGTATGTCAGATTTTTTTTCACTTTTGCACCCCAGGCCCAAGACCAGCACAAATGCCATAATTCTCATTTTGCAAAACATTATGTTAAATAGAATTTTGTATTAATTGTTTTAATCTTTTAATAATTTTTAATATCCTACCTTATCTCCCCTTTAAATTTAACTAAGTAATCTTATCTTGATACTTGATACTTGATACTTGATACTTGATACTTGATACTTGATACTTGATACTAATTTATAAGCCCCCTCCCCACCTTCACAATCTTTCCTTGTTCTTTATAATCATTCGCAAGTTTATCGATAACTCCATTTACAAATTGTTTACTCTTTGGTGTGCTGTATTCTTTTGATATATCTATGAATTCATTAATCGATACTTTTATGGGAATATTCGGAAAAGTAATCAATTCTGCAAGCGCCATTTTAAGAATAAGAATATCCATTAAAGCAATGCGATCTACTTCCCAATTTTTCGTTCTTTCACTGATAGATAGCTCAAATTCTTTATTATGAAGAATAGTCTGGCTAAATAATTTTCGTGCAAACTCTTTATCATCTGTCTCATCTTTATAAAGAGGAATCAATTCAATTTTTTCATTGTCATAATATGTTCGAATAGTTCTCAAAACGAGATGAATAGCAAATGCAAAATCGTCACTCCAAAAAATATTTTCTTCTTCGATTTGATTTTGTACTGCTTCAGATGATTCAATAAATTTTCTGACTAATTCAAGTAAAAAATCTTTTTCACTCGCATTACTGTCTTTAAGAAATGTCCGGTAATGATCTGATTTTTTAATTTCCAAAAATACTTTTCTGACAAGATCGAGATTCTTTTGCCAGCTTATTTTCATTTTTGAAACCTGATCATTGAACGTTTTATTTCCACCTAATTCATTCAAGAATTTAAGCTCAAAAAGTCTTCTACTTGCCAATAACTCTTCCTGTCGCGGGAAAAATTTTAAATGAAGATCTCCAGCGTCGTTTTGATCTGAATCGGCAAGCTCACGGAGAAAAAGTAATAGATATATGTAAAGTTCATTCACTTTTTCTATGCTGCGAAAAAGTTCCCGTTCGGCTACTGCAAGGTCATTTTTTTCGGCTTGAAAAAATGCATAAAGAGATTGAAGTACTTTTATACGAAGTTGTCTTCTGCTGAGCATTTTTTACAAATAAACTCTCTGTTTGATCAGAAAGACGGTTAAAGAACGATTATTTTTTCTTCGCTGAAAGAATACGCTCTTCAGCAATTTTCTTAGCAGCTTCAATAGTTGTAATATTTTCCTGATTCGCCTTCTCAAAAATCTGAAGTGTCGTATCATAAATATGTTGTGTCCTGCTCAATGCATCCTTGCGATTATATCCTTTAAGTTCACTGAAAACATTGATAAGTCCGCCGGCATTTATTAAAAAATCGGGGGCATATAATATTCCTTTATCTGCCAACATACGACCGTGTATATTTTCATCAGCTAATTGGTTATTCGCTGCCCCTGAAATTACAGAACATTTTAACCGCGGTATATTTTCTGAATTTAATGTTGCTCCAAGCGCACAAGGTGCATAAATATCTACATCTAAATCGTAAACCAATTCAGGCGAAACAATCTCTGCTCCGAATTTTGATGCAATTATTGCCAATGAGTCTTTATTTAAATCAGTCACAAAAATCTTAGCATCTTCCTCACTAATCAACCTTACCAAATTTTCGCCGACATGTCCAACACCTTGTACAACTATCTTTTTCCCTTTTAAACTATCAACACCCCACCGTTTTTTTGCTGCCGCTTTCATTCCCATAAACACACCATAAGCAGTAACGGGCGACGGATCACCTCCTCCACCCATTTCTTCAGGTAATCCTGTAACATGGGTAGTTGATTTCCTGATATTTACCATATCCGACAAACTGGTTCCAACATCTTCAGCCGTAATATATTTACCATTTAAAGCTTCTATGAATTCTCCATATTTCACAAACATTTCAGGAGTTTTATCTTTTTTGGAATCTCCAAATATAACAGCCTTACCACCTCCCAATTGAAGGCCACTTATGGCTGCTTTATAGGTCATTCCTCTCGATAAACGTAGAACATCGTTTAATGCTTCTGCATCCGTTTTATAAGACCACATTCTCGTTCCGCCTAATGCAGGTCCAAGTGTTGTATTATGTATTGCAATGATTGCCTTTAATCCGGTATCTTTATCGTGACAAAAAACAATTAATTCGTGATTTGCAAAAGAGGGATTATTGAAAACAAAGTCATCATTGACTTTTGTTTCCTTTAGATCTTTGAATTCAATCATGAGAGTAGTGTAAAACACTGCCGTTTAGCGGCAGCGCGGCAAAGGTAGCCTAATTTTTCAAGGTCACAAAAGCTCTTTTTATCGAAATTTATGAAATCACTAAAGCATTTAAATAAATACTTTTTCAAATATAAATGGCTGCTTCTGGTCGGAGGAATATTCGTTGTTGCACAAAATTTTGGTGCTATTTACCCTGCTCAGGTAGTTCGAAAGTCATTGGACGCTGTTGTTGTTGCCATGAAAAATATCAGCGGACAGAATAGCACTGTCTTTCGTGATGAAATAATCAAAACTATCAGTCACCAAGTTGGCTTTTTTCTTTTACTGATTGTAGCAGTAGCCTTGCTACGTGGAATTCTCATGTTTTTAATGCGCCAAACAATTATAGTAATGTCGCGACGTATTGAATACGACTTAAAAAATGAAATTTATAATCACTACCAACTACTTAGTTTAGCATTTTACAGACGCAACAATACAGGTGATTTGATGAACCGGATCAGTGAAGATGTCGGACGTGTAAGAATGTATATTGGTCCTGCCATTATGTATTCTATTAACCTCGTCGTTCTTTTTGTTTTAATAACAATAAGCATGCTTTATGTAAATGTTAAATTGACACTTTATGTACTGGCTCCTCTTCCATTTTTATCTATTTCCATTTATTATGTAAGTGATTTAATGAATCGCAAAAGCGAACAGGTGCAGACTCAACAAAGCAAACTTAGCACATTCGTTCAGGAAGCTTTTTCCGGTATTCGTATTCTTAAATCTTACGTCAAAGAAGAAGCAATGGGCGATGAGTTTGAGCGAGAAAGTGAAATATACAAGGATAAAAATATGGAGCTCGTAAAAATAAATGCCATGTTTTTTCCACTGATGTTGCTGTTGGTGGGCTTAAGCACATTGTTAACTATTTATATTGGCGGACAAGAAGTAATTGCCGGACGGGCAACGACAGGTAACATTGCCGAATTTATTATCTATGTAAATATGCTTACATGGCCTGTAGCTGCATTGGGATGGGTTACTTCTATCATTCAACGGGCAGCTGCTTCGCAGGAAAGAATCAATGAATTCCTTCATCTGACTCCGGAAGTTCAATCTGTGAAAAATATTGATGTTGAATTAAAAGGAAAAATAGAATTTAAAAATGTGAGTTTTATTTATCCTGATTCCGGTATTCTTGCTATTGACGATATTTCATTTTCTGTCTCACCCGGAAAATCACTTGCCATTATCGGTAAAACAGGAAGCGGAAAATCGACCATTGCCAATCTCCTTGTTCGTATGTATGATACAACAAAAGGAGAAATTGTTTTAGACGATATTCCTATTGAATATTTTTCACTTTCATCCTTAAGAAGACAGATCGGATATGTTCCTCAGGATGTTTTTCTTTTCAGTGATACAATAGCAAATAATATTTCATTCGGATTAACCGGCGAAATAAACGAAGAGAAAAAGAAAATTCTTATAAATGATGCAGCTAAACAATCTGTAATTTACGATAACATAATGGATTTTCCGAAAAACTTTGAAACGATGATTGGAGAAAGGGGAATTACATTATCAGGAGGGCAGAAACAAAGAATATCTATTGCCCGCGCCATCATTAAACGTCCCCGTCTTTTAATATTCGATGATTGTCTGAGTGCTGTTGATACAAATACTGAAAATAAAATTCTAAATCAGTTACGATTAATCATGAAAGATCGCACGGCTATTATAATTAGCCACAGAGTGTCAAGTGTAAAAAATGCCGATCAAATTATCGTAATTGACAAAGGCCGCATTATAGAAACCGGAAATCATCTTTCATTAATGGAAAAAAAAGGCGAGTACTTTGAGCTTTATGAGAGGCAGATGTTGGAAGAGGAGTTGGAGAGTTAAACAAACATGAAACTGTTGAACCTGATTCATCTTTTTGTAATTCTAAAAACTACTACTAAAATCAAAAATCGTTAATTTTTATTCTTAAATCAAAATGAAGCGGCGTTAGAAAAAAAAACTGAAACATTACTCCTAAAAAGGTGCATCCTCTTCCATATCATTCATCCGCGATCCAATGATGATACGATTGTTTGGATAATCTGTCACGCTTCCTGCTGGTACTTCCGGACCAAGTTCATTGTAATCGAGATCTACAAACTTAGCGAGTTGATTAATAAATTTCAGTTTAACAGAATCCAAAGCACCATTTCTGTGTTTGGAAATAATAATTTCTGCTATTCCTTTGGTGGAATTATTTTCTTCATCGAATTCCATTCCATAATATTCCGGGCGATAGATAAACATTACCATATCAGCATCCTGTTCAATCGCACCCGACTCACGAAGATCACTCAACTGTGGTCGCTTTGAACCACCCCGTGTTTCTACTGCTCGACTTAATTGTGAAAGTGCAATAATAGGAACGTCTAATTCTTTAGCGATGGCTTTAAGTGAACGGGAAATATTACTGATTTCCTGTTCACGGTTTCCATTTTTGGAATCAACATCAGAACGCATCAATTGTAAATAATCGATAACGATTAGTTCAATATTATGCATTGATTTTAATCGGCGGCATTTTGAACGAAGATCGAAGATTGACAATGAAGGAGTATCATCAATAAAAACAGGTGCTTGTGAAAGCTTTCCTGTCATTGATACCAATTTATGCCATTCCGAATTATCCAGTGTTCCTTTCCGTAATTTATCAGAGGGAATTCCTGTCTCTGAAGAAATCATTCTCTGTACCAATTGAACCGATGACATCTCCAGCGAAAAGAAAGCAACTGGTCTGCTAAAACCGATGGCTGCATTTCTTGCCAAAGAAAGTACGAAAGCTGTTTTTCCCATACCGGGACGCGCGGCAAGAACGATGAGATCCGATTTTTGCCAGCCGGAAGTAATTCTATCCAAATCAGTAAATCCGCTTTGAACGCCGGTAATTCCGGTCCCATGCAAACGAGCAGCTTCTATTTGACGGTAAGCTTCGCTGACCATCGTACCCATATCCTGATAATTCCTGCTAATATTTCCTTTGGTGATTTCGAAAAGATTTTTTTCGGCACGATCTAAAAGCTGAAAAACGTCGGATGTATCTTCAAAAGCATCCTTTATAGTATCACTTGAAATCCGTATTAGTTCACGCTGAATATGTTTTTGTAAAATTATTCTCGAGTGATATTCGATGTTTGCAGCAGATGCAACGCGGTTTGTAAGTTGTGTGATATAATAAGGACCTCCAATCAGATCCAATTCGCCGCTCTTTTTTAATTCATTAGTAACTGTTAGAATATCGATAGGCTCCGACCGCTCAAACAATTTCCTTATTGCAGTAAAAATGATTCTGTGAGAATCTTTATAAAATGATTCTGGATGAAGAATATCAATAACTTTGGTAAGTGCATCTTTCTCGAGCATAAGTGCTCCGAGTGTTGATTCTTCTAAATCTATAGCTTGAGGTGGCAACTTACCGAAATGTTGTGCTTGAAAAGCATTGTATCCGGATTTTGCTGGAGCTCGTTTACGCGAAACTATTTCATTAAAAGTATTGGAATCACCTGCTTCAGACATATTCAAATATAATCAATCAAAATGTAATTAAATCAAACTAAAGATAATTTTTTTAGAAGGGATGCGAAACTAAACAAAAGTGTTTGGGCATCATTCTTTGTTAATAACTTTCAAAAGTTTGACAGACAGGGTTTTTATTTATTGCTGTTGTTATTGAAATTGAATTTTTATTTTAGATTATTTTCGATTAGTTCTTATCTGTTTGCATGTAGTATATATTTAGTTACACATCCTCAATTGTTTGATAAATAACATATAACGAATTTCGAATAACTAACTACTGACAAAGGACAAATTAACTATCTTGCGTTTTAAATATTTACGATATATGAATTTCCTTGATTTTGAAAAGCCAATATCAGATCTCGTTGATCAGATTGAAAAGCAAAAACTTATCGGAGAAAAAAATAAAGTAAATGTAAGTGTTGCTGTTAGACAACTAGAAATAAAACTGGAAGAAACCCGTAGAAATTTATATTCAAAAGTTACACCATGGCAAAAAGTTCAGCTTTCCCGACATCCCGACCGACCATATTCATTGGCATATATTGATTATATTACAGAAAAAGATTTTGTAGAACTCTATGGCGACCGAACAGTAAAGGATGATAAAGCTATAATTGGTGGTTTTGGAAGTATTGAAGGACAAACAGTAATGTTTATTGGTCATCAAAAAGGTTCAACAACCAAACAGCGACAATTCCGTAATTTCGGAATGGCAAATCCTGAAGGATACCGAAAAGCTTTGCGACTTATGAAAATGGCTGAGAAATTTAATAAACCTGTAGTTACTTTTATTGATACTCCCGGTGCTTTTCCGGGACTTGAAGCTGAAGAGCGTGGACAAGGCGAAGCCATTGCCCGCAATCTTTTTGAAATGGCTCGTTTAAAAGTTCCTATCATTTGTATTATCATCGGAGAAGGAGCCTCCGGAGGAGCATTAGGAATTGGAATAGGTGACAAGGTGTTAATGCTAGAAAATACATGGTATTCTGTTATTTCACCTGAATCATGTTCTTCGATTTTATGGAGAAGTTGGGATTTCAAAGAAAAAGCAGCTAATGTATTAAAGTTAACTGCCGATGATATGCTCAGACAAGGATTAATTGATGGAATTATTAAAGAACCCATCGGAGGAGCACATACACATCCAGAACAAATGTTCCGTATCGTTAAATCAGAAATACTCAAACATCTTTCCGTACTTTTAAAAGAAAAAAAAGAAGAC
>JANLOW010000151.1:0-1693 GCA_031366785.1 Bacteroidota bacterium
TGATTTATTTTGAACCTTTTTCATTACAAAATAAATTAAGCTTAATACTGCAACAAAAATAATCAATGAAAATATTTCCTGTTTGCTTAGATTAGAAAGAACCCAAATAATTGCTGCAATGGCAAAGCAAGGAATTATTAATCCTCCCCGCACTTTAAATGTTTTTTCATTGCTATCTTCTTTATTAAATCTGAATTTTATCAAAGCTAAAATAACCGCAAGGTAAATGAGAAGCAGAGCTCCGCTCGCAAGTATGGCCAATTGTTTAAAACCACCTGAAACTGATAAAATAAATATCAAAGAACCAAAAACGATAACAGCCCAATAAGGCGTACCGAATCGAGGATGAATTTTTCCAAGAAACTTAGGAAACAGGCCGTCTTTTGCACCAGCAAATAATAATCGTGATGAAGCAAGTACATCACCTATTACAGCACCAAAACCTGAAATAACAGCTGCAAAAAGAAGGATAGTAAGGCCAGTTGAACCAACAATTCTTTCAGCAATTGCAGCAAGCGGTGCATCCTTGAATTCACTTAAGTGAGAACCTAAAACACCTTGAACAATTGTCTGAATAAGAACATAAATTACGAATACAGTAATGCCCCCAAATAAAATTCCACGAGGAACTGTCCGCTTAGGGTTTTTAATTTCACCGCTTATACCAAGGGAAGATTCAAAACCGGCAAAAGCAAAAAACAAAATAAGCGCTGTGTCACCAAATGCTTTTAAAGAAGGTAAATGATCCCAATGCAGATTGCTAATCTCTATATGGAAAAAACCAAAAATGATAATTCCAAAAAGCGGAATTAATTTGATAATGGTAATTAATTCAACGATACGAACACTTTGCTTAGCATCACGTATATTTACAAGTATCATAAATCCAATCAAGCTAAAAAAAAGTAAAGAACGAAAAAATGGATTTAAAAAAACAGGAAATATAACGGCGAGTGAGTCCGCAATTACATTCATAATTGCAGCATCGCTTAAAATTCCCCAACCAAAAAAGAATAACCAGTTTATTATAAATCCTGCAAATGGACCGAAAGCCTTTTCCACATATGCATATGATCCACCACTGGTTTTTATTTTGCTTCCGACTTCAACATAGCAAAGTATAATCGCTGCAAACATTAATCCGCATAACAAATACCCAATAATTCCTGCAGCACCCAGTTGAATTCCAATGATGGCAGGAAGTACATAAATGCCTGCCCCTATCGAAAAATTAACGACTGTTGCTGAAAGGCCAAATACTCCTACTACGCGCTTTAATCCTTCATTGTTTTCTTCTGATACCATAAGTAAATTTAATCGAGTAAAAATTAGAATGAAAAACTATGATTGACTAATTTTGAAAGATATATACTTTGTATTAATTAACTAATTTCTTTTATTTTGCGCATTCAGAAATTATCCTCCATATTTCATCGACCCATTCTTCATGTTCAGCCTTCATAAGACAAGATCGCAAGCAGGTTATATTCTCTTCATCTTTAACAATTCCATCCCAATGCTTTGGTAATAATCGAACGGGATAATTGAATAAAGCAAGATGAAGGTTTTTTGTTGCTGCTTTTTCGAATAATTTTTTTGAAGATTTATTAATTAAACTTATAGACTTTCTATTCTGTGCCCAAATTACAATATCCGTTTCCGGCTTCATTAAAGCAATAAATCGTTTATCATC
>JANLOW010000205.1:0-3083 GCA_031366785.1 Bacteroidota bacterium
TGATTTAGTAAAATTAAATTTCCAAAAATTAAATTTTGTTATATGATATTTGTCCCCATCATGAATATTGATGATTACAACTAAATCAATTTAAAAAAAATGAATATGAAACCAACAATTCTTAAATTATTTACAACAGCAACAATGGCTTTTGTAGCTATTTCATCAAGCTTTGCTCAGACTAATCTAGGCTCAGCTTGCGGGTGCCCTTCAGTAGCTTCAAGACCTACTGTCTTATTATCAACCTTAGCTTCATCAGGCGGTGCAACTGAAGGTGAATTAATTGCACTTAATACAATTCTTACATGCGACAAGACTTGGATTTTGGACAAAAAGATTTATGTGCCTGATGGTAAAAATTTGACTATTAATCCTGGTACCGTTGTTAAAGGAAGATTTGATGCCGTTCCTGCAAACTCGACTGCACTCATTGTTGAAAGAGGTGGAAAAATATTTGCTTCAGGTACTCCGGATTGTCAAATAGTATTTACGGCAGAAGCCGATAATTTAGATGGTGCGTATCCAATTGCTAACAAAGGTCAATGGGGTGGAGTTTTGCTTGCTGGTAAAGCAACCAATAATTTAACACTAGCCGCTAATGGACCATTTGCGGCGGGTGTAGGCGATGGAAGATTATGTGTTGCAGATGGACTTGGTACGTTTGAAGGATTCGCTTCTACAAATTCGAAGGATCAATACGGTGTAAACCTAACTTTAGGTGGCGTATTTGATGACAATGATAATTCAGGAATTTTAAAATATGTTTCAATCAGATATGCAGGTGCCATACTTCAAGTTGGTGGTGAAATTAACGGGCTTACTCTTGGATCTGTAGGTAGAGGTACTACGATTGAACATATAGAAGTAGTTTCATGTGCTGATGATGGAATCGAATTCTTTGGCGGCACTGTTAATGTAAAATATTATGCTTCATTATTTGGAAATGATGATATGTTTGATTGGGATGATGGTTACAGCGGGAAAGTACAATTTGTTTTTGGTTTGAAAACGGATGTATCAGCAAGTGCCGATGCGGATAATGGTTTTGAAATGGATGCCGATGATCAAAAATCAAATTTATTACCTCGATCTCATCCGATTATTTACAATGTTACAATGATCGGTAATTCTAAAACAACATTAACAAGTGATAACAGCGGAATTGCTGCAATCGAGGCCAAAGAACTTACAGAAGGAGAAATTAATAATTCTGTTTTTGCAAACTGGCGTTATGGACTTAATCTTATAAAAAGTTTTGGAACAAGGGTAAGTGTTAGTGAAGCCTATCATAACTGGGCAAACACTGGAGGTAATGGTAGCAATAGTTTAAAGATAAAATGCAACACATTCGTCAATATGATTTCTGCTGGCCTAGCAATAGATAAAAATGGTACGGGTGTAGTACTCGCTTCAGATAATACCCAGTTTACCACTACAGATTTGAATATCGTAACTTCTACTTTGCCAGGCTTTGATTATACTTTTGCGGTAAATAATAATACAAATGCAGTTTCACATCAATATGATGCTATACCCAATCCGGCATTATCAACTACCGGTTGTCCTGTCGCACCATCGGATGGTTTCTTTTCGCCTGCCCCATACAGAGGTGCATTTAGCGCTACAGGTAAAAACTGGTTATCAGATTGGGCTTATGCAACATTGTTGCAAGTAACATCCGGACTTCAACCTTGTCCTACCGATATTAACGTTGATGGCATAACAAATAATAGTGACTTTCTTCTACTATTGGGTCAGTACGGACAATCATGCCATTGATTTATAAATTTTCTTTATACTTAAAACTGAAACTATGAAAAAAATAATGATAGGGATATGCTTGGTGTTAATTTCGAAATTCACCAATGCACAGAATGGTCTGGAGAAGATTATTGTTGAAAAATACTATGTTTCTAACGCTGCCGATGCTGCCGGAAGTGTCGGTACTTTGCCAGTCGGATCGGTTACTTACAGAATTTTTGCAGATATGCTTCCTGGGTATAAATTTCAGGCATTGTACGGCGTTCTTGGACATGAATTGAGATTTCAAACAACGACATCTTTTTTCAATAATGAAGACAGAGGACACATTACACCTTCTTACACAATTACTCAAGCAGCAACAAATACTGTTATGCTTGATTCCTGGTTATCTGTTGGTGGTGCATGTGGAATAAATAAACTTGGAATTCTTAAATCAGAAGACAACGGAGTTTCAACAGTGGTAAACGTTAATGGTATTTTACAAAACAACGATCCAACCGCAGGTATTCCCTTAACTTCTCAGGATGGATTTATATCTGGAACCCCTCAAGATGTTACATTAGTAGGATTTGATCCCCCGAATACAGATCTTGAAGTATTTAATGCTACAAGTAATGCAGGTAATTTATTTTCAAATTCTGATGGTTCTATTGCATCTCTTAGTGGTTCGATAGGCCCAACCACCAGTAATAGAGTATTGATTGCCCAATTAACAACAGATGGTCTTCTAAGTTTTGAATTAAATATTCAGATTGGAACTCCAGGTGGAGGTGTTCAGAATTTTGTTGCAAAGAATCCGGTTGGGAATGAAATTCAACTTCCAAGTCTTACATTCAAACCTGTTTCATTAAACCTTAAAGCTTTTATTCAAGGGTTTTATATAGGTGGTGGATTAATGAATGCTTTGATTTATAATTTAGACCAACAGGAAGCTTTACCTAATCCATTAATTACTTCTGACATGTCAGACTATATAACAATAAGCGCCATGGAAGTTGCACCTCCTCATAACCTTGTAGATGCAAAAGTGGATACATTGAGAAGTAATGGAAATGTAAATGTTACTTTTGGCCCTGCTGTAGTTGCTAATACTTCATATTACATCAAAGTAGATCACAGGAATTCAGTAGAAACCTGGAGTGCAAATCCAGTACCATTTTTATCAACAACATCATACACGTTCTCAACTCCAAATCAGTCTTACGGACCTAATATGGCAGAAGTAGAACCGGGAATCTGGGCAATATATACTGGTGAAGTTGAAAAAGACGGAGCGGTAGATATTAGTGACTTCCTTGCTCTTGATCCATCGATTCAAG
>JANLOW010000258.1:0-2192 GCA_031366785.1 Bacteroidota bacterium
AAGTGAAAAAGAAATGTTTCTGAAATATATCGTTCCATCCGGAGATGATTTAGAAAGATTTTCAACAGCAAGAATCTGGTCGCCACAATCGCGTTCGGGTTTGAAGATGATGCCAGGATATTTTCTGGTAGAAGGTTGAATGTCTTCGAGAACTAATTTTTCCAGTAATTTTTTTCTGCTTGTTGCCTGTCGTGATTTAGAAGCATTAGCACTAAACCGTTCTACGAAGTCCTGCAATTCTTTTCGTTTATCTTCAGTCTTTTTATTAAGATCGGCGCGTTGGCGAAGAGCAAGCTGACTGGATTCGTACCAGAAAGTATAATTTCCCGTATAGAGTTGAATTTTTCCGAAGTCGATATCGGCGACGTGAGTACAAACGGCATCGAGGAAGTGACGATCGTGAGAGACAACGATGACAGTATTTTCGAAATCAGCGAGAAAATTTTCGAGCCATGAAATGGTTTCCACATCGAGATCATTGGTAGGCTCATCAAGAAGCAGGATTTCAGGATTGCCGAAAAGAGCCTGAGCGAGAAGAACGCGAACTTTTTCTTTACCGTTAAGGTCGCTCATTAGTTTGTGATGGTAATCTTCAGAAACACCGAGTCCGCTGAGCATGTTAGCGGCATCACTTTCGGCATCCCAACCGTGCATTTCAGCGAACAATGATTCGAGTTCACCGGCTCTGGTTCCATCGGCTTCTGTAAAATCAAGTTTGGCATAGATAGCATCTTTCTCCTGCATAATCTTCCAGAGTTTTTTATTGCCCATCATGACCGTTTGAAGGACTTGAAAGTTATCGAATTCGAAGTGATTCTGACTGAGAACGCTCATTCGTTCACCGGGAGTGATGAAGACTTCACCGGTATTCGGGTCGATATCGCCGGAGAGTATTTTCAAAAATGTTGATTTACCAGCACCATTAGCACCGATAATACCATAGCAATTACCGGGGATGAATTTTAGGTTGACATCTTCAAATAAAACACGCTTGCCGTATCGCAAGGAAAGGTTGGAAACTGATAACATGTGGGGATTTTAATAAGGCGGCGAAGATAGGTTAAAAAACTGAATATTAGGGGATAACTTAGTAAACTAGAACCTAGAATAAAGAATCAAGTGCCAAGAATCGAGAAATATGATAAAAGTGAATAGGCATTGCAGTATCAAGATTACATACTCATTGAAATTAACATAATTGGTATCTTTGTTTTTATAATTCTATCAATAAAACAATCATAAAACTTAAAACCATGTTTGAAAGCTTATTAAACTTAGTAAAAGAGCATGCCGGTGACGCAATTGTAAAAAACCCGGCGATTCCTAATGAAAAAAATGATGCGGCAATAACTACGGCAGCGGGTGGAATAATGGATCAGTTAAAAAATCTAGCAGCACAAGGCGGCATGAATAAAATTACGGATTTGTTTAAGGGTGGTGATGTTGCCGGTAATCCTGTTGTGGGGAACATCAGTAAAAATGTTGCGGATGATTTAATGAGTAGATTCGGAATTAATCAGGAGCAAGCAGCAGGCATTGTAAAAAACCTGATTCCGGGAGTAATGAGTAGTTTAGTTAAGAAGACGAACGATCCAAACGATAAGAGTTTCGATTTGCAGGGAATTATTGGATCATTGGCGGAAGGAAAATTAGGTGGTGTTGGTGATATGATGAATAAAGTAAAAGGCATGTTCGTAAAATAATTTTTTTAATTTAATAATACTAAACGGAGCAGATGAAAATCGGTTCCGTTTTTTTTTGATGTTGAATTTGAGATACAGCTTTTAATAATGAAAATGGTTTGTTTGGATTTTGGGGTGGAGAAATGAGATATCTTTTCGGCTTGGATTTGTAATGAGTTAATATAATATGGATGATCAGATTAGACGGATTTTGAAAGATCATAATACATTTAGAAAAATGAAAATGGAAAATATTTTCGTTGCGAAACTTAGCGAATCGTGGCGCCATTGCGTTTAATTTCAATATGGGACTGATTGAACTTTTGAATCCGTGTTCCATTAATAATCCCATGAAATAATGAAGGCCACAAAAATAATCCACAAAAATGAAAATCGAATAAAAGTAGATTTTCCATTTGATTCAAAAATTGCTGCTACACTTAAGCAGATTATAGACGCACGTTGGAGTCAATCTTTAAAAGCATGGCATATACCGTATACCGAGGAAGC
>JANLOW010000295.1:0-9617 GCA_031366785.1 Bacteroidota bacterium
GGTAAGAAAAGAAGAACTACTAAAGCAAAGTCAAAAATTTATTAAAGAAGGAATGATTATTTCTTCAGGAAATAATTTTGTTTTGACAAAAGAAGGAAAGTTTTTTGCGGATAGGATTGCGGCGGAAATGTTTGTTTAAATAACTTCGGATTTAACCACAAAGAGCACAATGGTATAACCACAAAGTACACAAAGGGAAGTTGAAAATTAAACATAAAATAGAATTATTCAAAAGCAGCCAACCCGGTAATATCATTTCCTGTAATCAGCAAATGAATATCATGCGTACCTTCATAGGTAATTACAGATTCTAAATTCATCATATGGCGCATGATTGGATATTCTCCGGTGATTCCCATTCCTCCATGAATTTGTCTAGCTTCACGTGCGATTTGTAATGCCATGTTTACATTATTTCTTTTCGCCATGGATATCTGCGCCGGTGTTGCTCGATTTTCATTTTTTAATACACCAAGCCTCCACGTAAGAAGTTGTGCTTTGGTAATTTCTGTTATCATTTCAGCAAGTTTTTTTTGTGTCAGCTGAAAGGCACCAATCGGTTTACCAAACTGAATTCTTTCTTTAGAATAACGCAAAGCAGAATCATAACAATCCAATGCCGCACCAATTGCACCCCAGCTTATTCCATAGCGTGCAGAGTTTAAACAACCCAGAGGCCCCTTTAATCCTTTCACATTCGGTAAAAGGTTTTCTTTTGGAACTTTTACATTATCAAAAACAAGTTCACCGGTTGCACTTGCACGCAGCGACCATTTGCCATGAGTTTCGGGTGTAGAAAATCCTTTCATCCCTCGTTCAACAATAATTCCACGAATAACTCCGGTTTCATCTTTAGCCCACACGACAGCAATATCGGCGAAAGGCGAATTACTAATCCACATTTTTGAACCATTCAATAAATAGTGATCGCCTTTATCTTTGAAATTGGTCAACATGCCATGTGGATTAGAACCATGATCGGGTTCTGTTAAGCCAAAACATCCCATCCATTCTCCGGAGGCCAGTTTAGGTAAATATTTTTTTCTCTGTTCTTCGCTGCCATAAGTATAAATCGGATACATAACCAGAGAACTTTGCACAGAAGCCGTCGACCTTAATCCCGAATCGCCACGTTCGAGCTCCTGCATAATAATTCCATAAGCGATCTGATCCAATCCGCCACCTCCATATTCCTGAGGTAGGTAAGGACCGAAGGCACCAATCGAAGCAAGACCTTTAATCCATTGTTTTGGAAATTCAGCTTTCTGGCAAGCATCTTCTACAATTGGAGAAACTTCTTTTTTTACCCATTCACGAACGCTGTTCCGGATAAGGATATGTTCTTCTGTAAGTAATTCATCTACTTGATAATAATCATGATATTGAAAGCGGTCTTGGGCCATAAGTAATTATTTTAACCCTTTTTTAGGTTGTTGCAAATTTAGCAGAAATACCAATAACCTTTAACGTTCTATATTGAGCTATAATTATTAAACTTTGAACAATTTAATAACCAGCCAAGTAAGTAAGCTGTCTTTTATTCAAGTTTAATTTTCGTTTCTTTACTCTCTCGATTTATTTATCCATTTGTGGGGAAAAAAATTAAAATAGAAGAAGAAAAGCTGGTTAAGATGCTTGCAGAGCGTCAGGAAAAGTCTTTAGAGATCCTGTACGATAATTATTCTGCAGCCATGTATGGCGTTATTCACAGAATAGTACAAAATGATGCCCTCGCTGAAGATCTTTTGCAGGATGCTTTTGTCAAAATATGGAATAATTTTCTTCAATACGATTCTTCTAAAGGACGTTTATTTACCTGGATGATAAATATCTGCCGCAATCTTTCAATTGATAAAGTCAGATCCAAAGATTTTACTAATCAAAATAAAAACCAGGATATTGAAAAGATCGTATCTTTTGAAGAGACTTTAACAACAGCATCCTATAATCCTGATACCATAGGGATAAAAGAAATTGTAAGAAAACTTGATCCGGAATACAGGAAAATTATAGACCTTCTTTTCTTTGAAGGATATTCTCAATCGGAAGCTGCCGAAAAATTAAACATCCCGTTAGGGACCGTAAAAACCCGTTCCAGGGCGGCTTTACAAAAGTTGAAAACCTTATTCGTTGATGTAGAAAAAGTACAATGAATGTAACTGAATATATTGCATCCGGCATCGTAGAATTATATGCGATGAATGCTCTTTCTCCTGTAGAAAAAAAGGAATTTGAGAGGCTGATGATATTATATAAAGAAATTAACATTGAACTTCGCAAAACGGAAAAGGCTCTCGAAGAATATGCATTAAGTCATTCAAAAAATCCGCGTCCGGGTTTGCGCCAACAGATATTGGAAGAAATAAAGGAGAAAGGAAAAGTAGTTAATATCAAATCAAAAGTTAAAGCTAATCAGGAAAACTATTCGCTTACTTATAAATACATGATTGCAGCTTGCCTCGCTGCCCTTGTAGTAAGTACATTTGCTTCCTGGTTTTTTTATTCTCGATGGAATGAAGCAGAAGAACGATATACTTCATTGTTAAGTGAGAAAAATGAGCTTGCGCAAAACTATAACCTCGTAAAAGCAAATTACGATGATGTTGCTGCTAACTTAATTGTTTTGCGCGACGAAAGTTCAACGGTTGTCGTTTTAAATTCTACCGATACAACTCATCATTACCAGGCCAGAGTTTACTGGAGTAAATATACACACCACGCATTTCTGGATGTACTTTCTCTGCCTTCTCCCGGTGAAGGAAAGCAATATCAGTTATGGGCACTTATCGGTGGCAAGCCTGTAGATGCAGGTGTCATTCTCTCAGGAAGTCAGCGCATACAACGGATGAAAGAAATTGAAAACGCAGATTTATGGGCAGTTACTCTAGAAAACCAAGGGGGTAGTTTAACCCCAACTCTTAATCAGATGTATTTGATTTCGAAAAACGGCTGATAGGGGAGAACCAAGAACCATGATAGCGGGTGAATATTTTGTTTTTTTATTAAAAATGCTTTTTTAATTTTTTTATTCGTTTGGGGACATTGATTTTTTAGCAAATTTTTTATCAACGGAATTTATTTTACTTTTTAAAATCCACTTGTGTTTTCATTATCGTAAGTGTTTCAAAATCGTTCTTGAAGAATGATATTCTAACTAATTAAATTATTTAACCATTTAACCTTACGAACAATGACTAAATCTACTAAAAAGAAGCTTTCAATTGCTTCTTTATTTGCCGCCTTTATCGCAATCGGGGCATTCTTTGCTTATCAGTCGGCAGACCTGACTGCATCAAGCCATCGGGAAGCACCAATGATTAGTAATGATCCATTGGCCGATAACACTGATCTTTATGCATTCAGAGATCCGAATGACTCTACGAAAATTAACATTATTGCCGGTTATGTTCCTGCAGAATTACCTCAGGGAGGTCCTAATTATTTTTCTTTCGGAGAGAATATTCGTTACGAAATTCATATTAAAAATAATGCATCTACCCCTGGAGATGACATTACTTATCGTTTTACATTTACTAAACAAAATCAAGACCCAACGACCTTCTTCAATATTCGTCTGGGTAAAGAAAACTTAAAGACCACATATACTGCAGAAAAAAGAATTGGTACTGGATCTTTTACGACTATTTTAAACAACGGTATTGTACCACCACCGAATATTGGCCCTCGTTCAATTTCTTCAGGAGTCGGCCTAAACTCACCTGATTATGAAACACTTTTTACAAATGCAATTTCTAACGCTTCAACGGGAGAACAAATTTATTGCGGTCCTTCTGATGATCCATTCTTTGTTGATCTTGGTGGAATCTTCGATCTAGGACAAACACGTGCAGGTGGTTCAGGAGTTGATGCACCTAAAGATGGTTTAAAATGTAAAAATGTTCACGTTATAGCATTAAAAATTAACGTAAGCGATCTTCAAAAAGATGGAAAAACTGCAACACAGGCTGCTAATATCCTCGATCCGGATTATGTAATAGGCGTTTGGGCTTCTGCAAGTCGTCAACAAATTCGTACACTTAATGGTGATGGTACAGAAACTCATACAGGACCATATGTTCAGGTATCACGTCTTGGAATGCCGTTGACCAATGAAGCAATTATTCCTATTGGTGATAAAGATTATTGGAATTCACTTACTCCATATCAAGACAGTACCTTTTTCGATGAATACTTCTGCAATCCTGAACTTGGATTATATATGGATACCAGTTTCTTTGGAGCTGCAATACCAGGACTTGCTAAACTTCGTATTCAAAGAGCTTCACCAACCGTTTTGGGAAATGTTGATTTCGGAAATTCACATGATGGTTTATATGTGCTTTATGGAAATGCAGCTACTGTAGGCACAGCACTTGATACAAACATATTCGGAAAATATCTTCTTCGCCAGGGCAAGCCTCGTTCAGTAGATCTTTTACCAATCTTTTACACAGGCGTACCTAATCTTGCTCCTTATCAATTAGCAACGGGTAAAACTGCCGGGAACCCATTATCAGCCGGTAAACCATTTATCAATAATTTTCTACCCACGTTTGGTGATATGCTTCGTTTAAATATGGCAGTTCCTGCTACACCAAGAAACTCACCCGATTTTTCATCACTTGGAATAGTTCAAGCAGCAGCATTAGGATTAACGGATACGCGTTTTAATGGAAGTACATCATTGCAAAATATTCCAAACATGGATGGTTTTCCGAATGGTCGTCGTTTAGAAGATGACGTAACCCGTATAGAACTTCAGGCTGTGGGTGGAATAGCTCTTGCAGCAATCGGATTGTTTTATGATGATTATACTATAAACAACTCTCCTTTAACAACGAGACTTCTGAATGTGTTAAGTTATACAACAGGTATTGAAGCCAATGACACAACTTTCCGTTCAGATTTTCCATATGTACAAATTCCATGGAGTGGTTATGATCTTTGTTCAGGAGGCTATGTTATAACTGCAATTAATCCGGGACCGGGACTTAATGTTGGTGCCCCGCAACTTTTGATGGAAAGTTTTCCTAATCCAAGTACAGAGCAAGTAACATTACGTTACAGGGTAAATACAAAAACCCGTGTTTCAATAAAAGTTTATGACAACAATGGTAAGATCGTTTACGAACCATTGAAAAATGAAATGCGCGAATCCGGAATTTATGATCTTAAATTTGCAACTTCTAATTATGCTCCGGGAGTTTATTATGCAACATTAATGAACGATAATAAAACAGTACAATCAGTGAAAGTTTCTGTTGTTAAATAGTAATTAATTATTAATTATTCAAGACCGGGTAATAATATGCCCGGTCTTATTTTACTCTTTAGCTATGAAAAAAAATTATATTTACTTCATACTTCTCTTTTCATTTTTTGCATTTACATTATTAATTGTTCGATATCGTAAACCCGATGTAACATACGAATTACAAATGCGGCAAGGTATGCTTGCCTCATCATCAGAATGGATCAATACAAAAGCAGCTATTGATGGTCTGATTTATAAGGTTCGAACAAATCCTTCCGACAAGCGTTCAATACTTGCACTGGGAATGGCATACATTCAGGAATCCCGAATTTCTGGAAATCATGCCTATTATGATAATGCATCACTAAATTTATTTGAAAAAATTTTGAAAGATGAACCGGAAAATTTTGAAGCTCTTATAGGCAAAGCAACAGTTCTGCTTTCTCAACATCATTTTACGGATGCTTTGCCTGTAGCAGAACTTGCTAAAAAAGTAAGTCCACACAGTGCGACAGTTTATGGCCTTTTAACAGATGTTTATGTTGAAACCGGTAATTACAAAAAAGCAATTGAAATGGCTGATAAGATGACGGCCACTCGACCGGATATCAGATCGTATTCACGCATTTCTTATCTAAGAGAAATCTTTGGTGATTATAAAGGTGCCATAGATGCTATGAAGTTGGCTGTTGATGCAGGTTATCCCGGCATGGAACAAACAGAATGGAGCCGTCAACAGCTTGGACATTTATTTGAAAATACCGGCGATCTGCAAAATGCTGAATTCTGTTACGATCAATCTATTTATTTTCGACCCTCTTTTTCTTGGGCATATGCCGGAAAAGCAAGAATTGCAAAAGCCAAGGGAAATTATTTTCAGGCAATTGAATTTTTGAAACAAGCACAGGGATTGTTAAAAGATTTTTCATTTCAACAAGAATTGACAGAATTATATCGTATCACTAATCAACCAATAAAGGCTGCAGTTTCCGCTAGAGAAACGATAACATTACTTGGAGGACTGCAAGGTAATGATAGCGAAAAAAATCATGGACATTATGCGGACAAAGAATTAGCATATGCCTGCCTTGATAGCTATGATTATATGGAAGCATATAAACATGCTTTAATAGAATATAACAGGCGACCTGATAATATTGAAACAAATCAGGTTCTTGCATGGGTAAATTTCAAACTTGGTAGTTATGAAAAGGCAAATAACTATATTGATGTTGCATTAAGGACACATTCAAAAAATCCAATGCTTAATTATCAGGCAGGGTTAATTAAAAATAGTGTTGGAAAACAAGCTGAAGGAAATAAATTGATCAAACAATCTCTTACACTAAATCCTTATATTTCTCCTATGCTCAGATGGGAAACGAAAAAATTAATTGCTTCCAAATGAAACCTGATAATTTCATCGCATGAAACGGAATTTCATCTCGATTAAGAGCCTTCCTTATCTTTTAATTGCGTCATTTTTACTTTTATCTGTACCTGTAATTGCACATACACTTCCCTATGATTTTAAAAGTATGTCATCAGGTGGAATCGGTTGGGTTTATTTAAAAATGGGTTTTTCTCATATTATTCCACTTGGCTTTGACCATATACTTTTTATTCTTGGAGTTTTTCTGCTTAAACCTAATCTCAAAACAGTAATCTGGCAAGCCACTACTTTTACCATTGCTCACAGCATAACTCTGGGACTGGCTATTTATGGTTTCATACGTCCACAGCCTGCTATTATAGAACCGGTGATTGCTTTATCGATTATATTTATTGGAATAGAAAATATTATTACCAAAGACCTGAAATGGTGGAGACTATTAGTGATATTTCTATTTGGTTTAATTCATGGCTGCGGTTTTGCAGGTGTATTAGCCCAGGCTGGTCTTCCGGAAAATGATTTTCTTTTAGGACTTGTTTCCTTTAATGTAGGTGTTGAAGCCGGACAAATAACAGTGATTCTGATTGCTTATTTTGCTTTCGGGAAATGGTTTGCTGATAAAAGTTGGTATAGAAAAGGAATTACCATTCCTGTTTCATTGTGTATTTCATTAATTGCATTTTACTGGACAATAGAACGTGTTTTTTATTAAAAACTATTTCATTTTTTTGTTTGCGAAGTAGTTTTAAATAAATAATGTCAATACTTTCACGGCTAAAAGATTTATTTCAGCAAGTCAAAGAATAAATTATTATTTAGGCAAACTCTGTTTTTTATTTCCTTCTGGTTTGAAAACAAATATTACTTTAAATAAGTAATCTGTTAAAATCATAAAAAAATCTATCTTTGCTTATGCGTCGATTGAAGCATATATCAATTGTGTTTTTTTTAATATTCATTCTTTCTTGTGAGAAAGAACAATTCAATCAACGGATTACAAGGCCGCCGGATTGTGACAGTACTTTTTTTACATTTGAAAAAAACATAAAACCAATTTTTAATGCTAATTGTAATTTTAGCGATTGTCATTCAACTGGCGGAAAAGGAAGTTATGATTTTACTCAATATATAACTGTTGCTGATCGTGTTCGTGCCGGAACAATTGATTACCGGCTGGATTTACCACTAAGCGATCCACAACACATGCCTGAGGAAATGAGACTGAGCACTTGTGATTACTTTATAATTAAAACATGGATCAAACAAGGATTTGCAAAAAAATAAATTTGAAATTATGAAATATATTTTTCTCTGTTATTTTATTTTTTTAGTAAGCATAAGTAAATCTCAATCAGTCTTTATATCCGAAAAAGGAGAAGTAACATTTTATTCCTATGCACCGGTAGAAGACATTAAGGCGACAAGCCATCAGGTTAATAGTATAATTAATACTCAGACAGGAGAAGTAGCTTTTATGATACCGATGAGAAGTTTTCATTTTGCAAAATCATTAATGGAAGAACACTTCAATGAAAAATATATGGAAAGTGAAAAATATCCCCAGGCAACTTTCAAAGGAAATATTATTGAAAAAGCTGATTTTTCTAAAAATGGTATTATACAACTGATTGCAAAGGGAAAAATAAATATACATGGAACGGAGAAAGAAATATTAGAAAAGGGAGAAATTGAAATAGCAGGAGATAAATTAATCCTGAAGATGGAATTCAATGTTGCATTAGCAGATTATGGAATAAAAATTCCTCAGTTGTTATTTAATAATATTGCAGATACTATTAATGTTAAATTGAATGCCTTTTATGTTCCATTTAAAAAAAAATAAAGTGAATAAAATATATATATCTTTTGTAATTCTAATAATTACGCTTTTCAATTTTGAATTTTGCTTTGCACAAGACGATTTATTAAAAGTATTGCAATCAGAAACACCGATTAAAAACGAAAAAATGATTGCTACATTCAAGGGAAATTGCATTATCGATATAGAAACAAATGAAACAGTAAGAAAAAATAATCTCGACTTTCGCATCAGCCACCTTTTTGGAAGTATTGGTGCAGAGAGTGGAGGAGGTATACACAATCTATATGGAATTGATCAATCTGCCGATATTCGTTTGGGATTTCACTTTGGTATTACAGATAGATTAATGCTAGGCGTTAGTCACGTAAAAAGACATGAAAATTTCGAAGGACTAATAAAATTCCGATTGCTTGAACAAACTTCTAATGGTCAAATGCCTTTTGCAGTTACACTTTTTGGGAATACCACTTATTCAATCAGATCTTCTAAAGAATTCACAAAGGACATTTACCGTTTAACATATAATCTTCAGGCTATTTTTGCACGTAAATTTTCTCCAAATTTTTCTTTTATAATAACACCGGCATTAATTCATCGGAATTTTGTTTTTGTAGATGATGAGAATACTACAATTAGTTTATCCGGTGGCTTCCGTTGTAAATTTACACGTAGTGCTTCTATAATTGCCGATTACTCACATACATTCGGAAGAAAAAATGTTGGTCTGAATTATTACGATGTTTTAGGGGCAGGTGTGGAAATTGAAACCGGCGGACATGTGTTTTCTATTATGTTTTCGAATGCATCAGGACTTTTAGCGAATGATTATCTTATAAATACAACAGACAGTTGGGCAAAAGGGGGAATGAAATTTAGTTTTATTATTTCTAGGATGTTCAGGTTTGGGAAGGATGATGTGAATGGAAAATAGCTATGGATTAAAAATCCTCTATTGAATTACAAAGGAGTCAGATTTTATTTATTTTAAATAATTAAACCAAATTTTAATTCCAGGTAATTTATGTTCCGAAACATTTACCATTGAAAAAAGGAAATCGATTTGAGAAGAATTGATTGCCCTCCTTTTTGACAAATCACTCCAATATTATAAAACGAAACAATCGTGCGAAAAATATTTATCATTTTCA
>JANLOW010000316.1:0-1916 GCA_031366785.1 Bacteroidota bacterium
CCAATTTTTTGATGAATGCTCGTACTGTAATTGAGTTACAAAATGATCCTGTATTAATGTTAATACAGTTTTATTATTAATTTCTGATAATTCAAAAGCAATCCGTGTATAATTTTCCGGCTTGTCTTCAAAGCCAGAAAAATTGCTCCAATAATCGTATTGAAAAATTTTATTTTTCTCAAATTTTAATATTGTTCCTTTGTCACTGTATTTTTTTCCTTCCCATTCGCCCTGAAAAATTATCGGACTCCCGACTTTCCAATCTGAAATAGCATCAGTTCCGAACAAATATTTTTTAATCCACTCCGGACTAGTCAATGCCACCCACACATTGGAACTTTTAGTATTTATTTCAATGCTTTGTTTTAAAATAGTATTTTCATTCATAATATAAGTTTATCTGTAATGCTTAGTAATTTGAGTCTAGAATTAAGAGCCAAGAATTTCGGCCAATATTTCTTTGATACGTTAACGAATTTAAAATTTAAATTTAATTTTTTTTTCTTGATTCTTGATTCTTGATTCTTGATTCTTGATTCTTGATTCTTGATTCTTGATTCTAACTAATACACATCCGGCTCAATATGCACCAATACATCTGCTATTTCCGGTAATTTGTCTTTTAGTTCTTTTGTTAAATTATGCGCAATATCGTGTCCTTCTTTTACAGTAATATTTGCATCAACAGTAGCATGCAGGTCGATATGATATTTTAAACCAAATTTTCTAACATTACATTTTTCCGTCGCAATAACACCCACTACATTTCCTGCAGTCCTTCGTATATCGAAAATTAGATCATCGTAAAAGTGCTCATCCATAATTTCTCCGAGTGCAGGACGAAAAATACGATAGCTGTTAAAGAGGATAATCATCGAGGCGAAAAGTGCAGCCCAGTCATCAGCGCTTTCATATCCTTTACCCATGAGCAAAGCAAAGGCAATACCAATAAAAACAGCAAGCGATGTAATAGCATCGCTTCTATGATGCCAGGCATCTGCTTTGAGTAGAGAACTTTTTATTTCTTTGCTTTTTCGAACTACAATTCTGTAAAAAATTTCTTTAATGATAATAATCGATCCAAGAATAATTAAAGTATACGGTTTTGGGAGTGCATGTGGTGTTTGAATATGTTGTATACTTTCATAGGCAATAATTGCGGCTGATGTTATTAAAAAACCAACTACAACAAAAGTCACCATAGGCTCCACTTTGCCATGACCATAAGGATGATTTTTATCCGGTGGTTTATTCGAATAACGCAACCCAAAGAGAGTGAGAATAGAAGAAAGTATGTCGCCGGTCGATTCAATGGCATCGGCTATCATGCCATACGAATTACCAAGAAATCCAGTTATCCATTTGACTAAAGCGATACCGGTATTTCCTACGATACTGATATACGTTGTTTTAATTGCCTTTTCTTGATTATTCATCACGGCATTGTCTGACTTAGAGTTTTCAAATTTAACAAAGTATTTCAATGGATTTTTATTTATTCAAATCTTCTGTGCAATTACCTGAACAAATCCCGGCAATGATAAAAATTTATTAACTTTTTTAAATTTCAATCCTACTTGTTTTTGAAATTGAATTAATTCATCCATAGTCCAATTACCGCTTGTACTGCTAAGATTAAAAAACAAATCCAGTATTGTACCAACCATTTCCATTTTCGGTGATGGTTCGGGTCGAATGAATTCTTGTATAATAAGATAACCACCTTTTTTTAAAGCCTTTTCAATTTTTTTAACAACAATATTATTTTGTTCTATTGTAAAATGATGCATTAAGCTTGATATAAGAATAAGATCAAATTCTAAGTTTCCAAAATCATCTGTTAAAGCATTTCCTTTTTTATAAATTATATTATTACCTGAATATTTTTTTCTTAAAAGTGGTTCTGCTTTTTCTAC
>JANLOW010000267.1:0-14021 GCA_031366785.1 Bacteroidota bacterium
CAGTTCTTCCGGTTGCTGCATGGCTAATGCTCTTGCACGAACTCTTTCAAGTGCTACTTCAATATTTGCTTTGTACGTTTGAGCTTCTGCATTTTGCAAATCATTAAAACGGGTATAAGTGAGATTGAATACACCGGCAAATCGTTCTAATAAATTAATTGATTTATCCGGTTGAGGTTCCGGAGAAGCTATGCCAATACAACCATTGGAGAAATAAGCAATACTTTGTACTCTTCGCTTTTGAGAATGTCCAATCGTAACAGGCGCATGCATTTCTTCACTTAATAATTGAATATAATCAGCCAGATCTTTTCCCTGTAAATCGATGGTGATGGATTTTTTTTGTGATTTCCATCCATCATACATTTTACTGAAGACAAGTGATTGTCGAATATTCGCTTTAAACCGCTGGCTGACTTCCTTTCCATCTTCTTCTGTTATCCACGCTTCAAAATCACCGGTTTCATCTTTGATGATAAAAATATACAGTCGATTGGGTGCTATACCTAAATCACTCAACTGCTTAAATAATATTGCAGCTGTTTCTGCAAGTTCATCGCTTTTATGCATGGCCATTGTACGACTTCTTACCCTTTCCAATGCTGTTTCAATCCTTGCCTCCCTTGCCTGGGCTTCTGCATTTTTTAAATCTAAGAATCGCGTATACGTAAGATCGAACACACCAGCAAACCTTTCTAATAAACGGATAGTTTCGTTTGGACGTGGTTCAGGTGTAGAAATACTAATTATGCCTTTTGAAAAAAAAGCGATATTTATTACTCTTCGATTTTCCTTGTTTGTGTCTTTAACAGAATTAGTTCGTAAGCTATTCCTGAAATTATTATAGTCGCTAAGATCTTTTCCGGAAATATTCAGTATTAAAGTTTTTTTCTTTTCCTTCCAGGCGACATATATTTTATTTACTACAATAGGTTCGTCAATGGAGGCTTTGATGACTTCATTCATCTTATTTCCATGCATCGTCATCGACAAGTCAATCACATTTTCCAATTCATTTATAATTCCTATCGTAATTTGTTCAGGAGACTCTCCCAGATCGCAGAACTGCTGAAAAAGTAAATATGCTGTTTCGCCAAGTTCATCACTTCTTTGCATGGCCATGGTTCTTGCCCTGACTCTTTCCAGGGCCAATTCTATTTGTGATTCATGTGCCTGAGCTTCTGCTTTTTGAAGGTCGAGATAACGACGGAAGGTGAGATCAACAATCACTTTGAAGCGGTTGAGAATATTGATTTCGTTTTCAGAAAATGATTTCTCTGACCATGCATAAAAGTATCCCTCCGAAAATGGAAAATAATAACCATAGTGCTCGTGTCGGAACTGCTCCTCGGTGAGAGTAGGAACAGAGATTTGTATAGCGAGTTCTTTATAGTATGATTTCAACTCTTCACCGCTTAGTACAGGAAAATAATTTTCCTTCTTTAAACATGATTCATATTGCACCTTGAGGCAAGGATTACCTGACATATCAATCTGTCCAACTAATGCCAGTGCATCACTTTCCAAAGAAGCAGTTGCAGCGTACAGGAGAACTTTATGAAAGTCTTTTGTGAGTAAGCCAACGCCCGAACGAATGGGTTGGATGCCAAGTTTTCTCAGTTCAGAAAACACAATGCTTGCAGTCGAAGAAAGATCATTACTGTTATGCATTGCCATCGCTCTACCCCGCACTTTTTCCAATGCGGCTTCAATCTTTGCTTCCCTTGTTTGAGCTTCAGCTTGTTTTAGATCAAGAAAACGTCTATAGATTAATCCAAATACACGGGCAAACCGAATCATCAAACTGCATTCATCGTCTGATAATTTATTCAGCGAGATTACATTCAGTGATCCTTCAGGAAAAAAGAAAATATAAAACGATTCTTTAGAATTAAATTCTATTTTTTCAGGGTAGGAGAGAAGGGGCGATACTTTTTTATAATATTCTTTTAATTCTTCATCAACCATTTCATAAGTAAAGTAGGATTCTTTTCTTTTCCACGATTCAAAATAACCCTTGAAAAAAGGATGAATATTAAATGGAACAGTTCCTAGAATGTTATTTTGCTTTTGATTAATTAATTGGGAGGACCAGACTTCCACAGACTCGTTCAATTCATCAACGATGCCAATACCGGTTCGTATAGTTTCAATATTAAGTGATTTCAATTCATTAAATAAGACCGTCGATGCATCAACTAATTCATCACTGGAATGCATTGCCAAACTCCTGGAACGGACTCTCTCGAGTGAAGCTTCAATTTTAGCTTCTCTTGCCTGCGCTTCTGCTTTTTGTAAGTCAAGAAATCTTGTATAGGTCTGTTCAAAAACTTTTGCCAAGCGTTTAAAAATATCATGCGCTTCTGGATAAGGTTTAGATAGATGAAATGATAAATAACCATTATTAAAAAAAGCAAAATGATAAACGATTATTTCAGGAAATGTATAACCTTTTTCCCTGAGTTTTTTTATTACATCGCCGATACCGGGCAGGCTCAATAAATAATCAAAATGTTTTTTCAGTGCTTTGCCACCAACTTCTTTAACCAAAAAAGTTTCTCCGTTTTTCATGTCGGAATAAACATTCTTATAAATTTCACTTTCTGTGTGTGGCATTATAAATGGAGCCTGCAACCCACCTTCTGATGAAGTCATCCACACAGTGGCCGTTTTCTCATCTTTGTTCCAAATATTAAAACCGCAACTCCCTGTTTGAACACCCAATACATTCATCTGCTGAAATAATAATATTGCAACATCTTGTAGTTCATCACTTTTTTGCATAGCCATAGTTCTTGCCCTTACTCTTTCCAATGATAATTCTATCTGAGCTTCTCTTGCCTGTGCTTCTGCTTTTTGAAGATCAAGGAAACGGGTGTAAGTGAGATCAAACACTGAAGCAAATCTTTCCAACAACTGAAGAGATTGAGGCGGACGTGGTTCATTGGCCCCTAAAGCAAGCATTCCTTTGGAGAAAAAAGCAGCATATACAATCCGCCGATGCTCATCTCCAAGATTTGTTGGAAACATCTCTGAATTTGTCAGCTCGTTGCGGTACTTGTTATAAGAATTAAGTTCATCACCTTTTAATTCTACGATCAATTTCTTTTGCTGTGTTTTCCAGGCTTTATAAACCTTAGTCATCATATAAGGTTCATCAATGCTATGCAGGTATATTTTTTTCAATGTATCACCATGAAGCGTTGCCGAGATTTCAATCACATTATTTTCCTCTTGCACTATACCTATAGTTAATTGTTCTACAGGTTCGCCCAATTCTTTCATTTGTTCAAAAAGGATGTGCGATGTTTCTGGTAGCTCATCGCTTTTTTGCATAGCCATTGTTCTTGCCCTTACTCTTTCCAACGATAATTCTATCTGAGCTTCTCTTGCCTGTGCTTCTGCCTGTTCAATGTCAATGTATCTTCGATACGCAAGGTCAAATACATTTCTAAATCGCTTTAGCATATCCAGTTTTTCTTCAGTGAGCGAACTGAAAGAAGAAATTCCAATCGACCCTGTACCAATCGAATAGAAATAGTAGTAGAGTTCAGAAATGTTTTCAAGCCTGGGATCATCTTTTTCACCTCTGCTTTTCCTGAATTTATTCCATTCATCCAATTCACTGCCATTAAAGGCCGTCACAGAAAATGCATCATTTGAGCTTCTGATTTGCTTTATCTGTTTTTCAATTACAGGATGAGTGTTGTAAAAGAAATGAGTTATGCTTTTGCCTATCTCATCGGAATAATCATAATTCAAAAATGATTCTTTCTCATCATTGTGGATGTTAATCATCGTATTCCTCATTTCAATGAAACCCAGAGAGCGCAATTCAATGAAAAGCACTTCACAAATACCCGTCAATTCTTCCGCCTTCTTCATACTTAATGCAACTGCCCTTACTTTTTCGAGAGAAGTTTCAAATTCCAAATCACGGTTTTTAGAGTCTAATTCTTTTTCAACATTTTTTGCAGCAGAAGAGAAATTATTTTTTTCATCAGCACTTAATTTTTCTGATTGCTCTATGAAATTTAATAAAGTTTGAATATGTTGATTCATTCGAAATCTTCTTTGTGGTAGTATTTTTAATGAAAGATATTAACTATTTTTTTCTAATTTCTCATCCGATAGCAATCGGATCGTTTTCTTTGCATTTGCCAATCGCACCTGTTTATTTTTCTCTACTAATTTTTTTGTTGCCCATTTTTCAACGCGGTGATGAATAGGTACCAACAATGCAGCAATGCCAACTAATATAAGTAACATGAATACTGGTGAATGGTTGGTTACTTTTTCTAAAAAAGGATGGAGCAATAAATTTAAAAATTCAAACACAATCAACAAGGCAATAACTCCAAAAAATTCTATAAGTTTGGAATTGGTAATAAAACTGTGACTGAGTAGCAGATATAATATCAGCAGGCTTACTATTGCCAATGCAATTAAAGCGAATTGAATGTATTGATTACGTTGTTCTTCCTCTTGTTTTTTTTCTGAGTAAATTTGTTGTTCACGTAATTCATTTTCAAATGACATCATTTGTGTTTGCTGAATTATTTTTGCACTATACATACTGTCGTTTGCTATTCGATAGATTTCAGAATACTTTAAGGCACTGTCACTGTTCACTTTGAGGTAAATTTCCAAAAGTAATTTAGCAGCCTTAATATTTTTATTTGAGAAAGCGGTGTTCTTTACAGCGTCAATTGCTTTCTTCGCGTAAATTAGACTTGAATCATTTTGTTTGGCTTCATGATAATATTGAGCTATTGAAGTGTAAATTTGATTTTTGAATCTCGGAGAATTAATTTTGTATGCTTCTTTTACAGACAAATTAAAATAACTGAGTGCAAGTGATTGATTACCCATTTTCCCCTGTATACTTCCAAGAAATTCAAGGATGTTACATAAATAATCTGTGTAATTAATCCTGGTGCATATTTCATATGCATGTTGTTCATACATTAATGCTGAATCAATTTTATTCATGTAAAGATATACCTGACCTAAATTCATATAAATATGACTTAGACTTTTATAATCGTTTTTCTCAAGCCAGATTTTTTCTGATACTTTATAGAGCTTAATTGCTTTTTGATAATCTCCCTGGTCCTTGTAAATGTGAGCAATATTAAATTTTGTTGTAGCTATAATAGATTCTTTTCCTGTTTCTTCAGCAATAGTAGTAGACCTTAATGCATATTCCATCGCTTTTGTATAATTGCCAAATGCCCTGTAATCGTATGCTATATCGGCTAAAAAACGGGCTTCATTTTCTTTGTCTTTTGTTTTTACGGCTTGCACTAATAATTTTTGGGTTATTTTCATATCTAAAATCGGATTTATCTCAGATATATTACCTAATGATTCGAATATCTTAATTATTTGAGTCGTATCGTTTATAGAAGCATCTACCCGATGCAATATTGAATCTTCATTTTGAATTTGTGAATGGGCAGCATTTATGCTATATAAAAAACTAAAAAGGATTATTATTTTTTTCATAAGATCTGATTATAAATTATTATTTCCCAGTTTCTCATCCGATAGCAATCGGATCGTTTTCTTCGCATTTGCCAATCTCACTTGTTTATTTTTCTCTACCAATTTTTTTGTCGCCCATTTTTCTACCCTGTGATGTAGCGGAACGAGTATGGCGGCGAGGCACACTAATATAAATAGCATCAATACGGGTGAGTGATCCGTATACCTATCGAGATAGGGATGAAGAAACAGATTCAAAAATTCAAATACGATTAACAGGGCGATGACTCCGAAAAATTCTATTACTTTGGTATTCGTAATAAAACTATGACTAAGCAATAGATAAAGAATGATAAATGATACAATTCCGATAGCAATTAATGCAAATTGAATATTTTGTTTGCGTTGATCTTCGGTTTTCTTTTTTTCTGCAAAAAGTTCGTTTTGGCGTAATTCATTTTCGAATGTTATCAATTGTGTTTGCTGGCTTGCCTTTGTACTGAACAGACTGTCATTTGCCTTTGTAAATATTTCGTAATATTTTAATGCACTGTCTGAATTTGTATTTCTATAAATTTTTGCAAGTAATTTTGCAGGTTTAATGGTCATATTATAAAAAGCAGTGTTTTGAACAGCCTCAATTGATTTCTTAGCATAAAAAGCACTTGAATCAATTTGTTTATTTACATAGTAATGTTCAGCCAACCCCATATATGCCCAATTCAGTTCTCTTGGATATTTTGTTTTGATGGCACCTGAAACTGCTAGATTAAAATAGCCGACAGCAACAAGTCCATTACCTAATTTACTATTAACGCCGCCTAGTTGAGTAAAAGTATAGCTTAAGTTATCCGTTTTACCTATTCGCAACGCTAGTTCATATGATCTTTGTGAATACATAAGAGCTGAATCTAATTTGCCCATTAAAAGATAAACGGCACCCAAATTCTTTTGAGCATCACTGCATGTTTCATAATCTTTTAATTTTAAACCGGCTTCTTCTTCATACAGATAATAATTTATGGCCCTTGGGTAATCTTCCCTGTCTTTGTAAATATTGCCTAAGTTGTGTTTTATCGTGGATAACAAAGATAGGTTGTTTGTTTGCTCAGCAATTTCCAATGCTTTATAAGTATATTCAAGGCCCTTTGCAGTATTGCCAAACACCCTGTAATCGTGACCGATCTTTGCCAATGAAATAGATTCAGCTATTTTATCATTACCTTTTTGTGCATGCAGCAGAAGTTTTTGTGAATTTTGAATATCTGTTAATGGATTAATCTGCGACGACTCATCAAAAAAATTATTAATTAATTCCAACCGCTTAGTATCATCTTTAACTGAATCAATTAATATCAATAGCGAATTAAAATTCTCACTTTGACAGTAAGCACACAATGTCCTTACTGTAAAAAATATAATTAGAATTATTTTTTTCATTTTATTTAACTATTGATTATCGCCTTCTAACTTTTCATCCGATAGCAATCGGATTGTTTTCTTCGCATTATCTAACCTCACTTGTTTATTTTTCTCTACCAATTTATTCGTCGCCCATTTTTCTACCCTGTGATGTAGCGGGACAAGTATGGCAGCAAGAAACACCAATATCAATAGCATCATTACAGGTGAGTGATCCGTGAATTTAACAAGGTAGGGATGAAGAAACAGATTCAAAAATTCAAATACGATTAACAGGGCGATGACACCGAAAAATTCAATTACTTTGGAATTCGTAATGAAACTTCGGCTTAGTAATAAATAGAGAATGATAAATGATACAATTCCAAAAGCAATTAATGCGAATTGAATATTTTGATTACGCTCCTCTTCAGTTTTACCTAATTCTATTTCTTTTTTAATCGATAACAATTGCTGTTGTTGCACATCCGACATTTTATCAATACTGTCTTTTACTGTTTCGTAAATCCTATAGTATTTCAATGCGCTGTCGCTGTTTGTTTTAAAATATATTTTTTTATATAAATCATACACGTCCAGTGCTGCAACAAAACGTGCATTGCTAAGTCTTGTAACCGCCTTGTTGGTGTAAAAAAGAGCTGAATCAAGTTGTCCTTCATTCTCAAACAGGCGTGCAAGGTTTATTGTAATGCTTACATAATGATCTGCATTTTCATTATCAAATTTTGTATTCAACGCTTTCCTCAAATAATCAAAAGCGATTACTTTATTCTGAAAATAATAGTAATTAACCTTTGCTAACTGAATAAGGCTGTATGCTAAATTTCCTTCAATTTTTTTGGATAAGTTAATTTCGTAACTTCTCTGTGCATAATACAAAGCTGAATCTTTGAATTGTTCTGAAGAATACAACTTTGAAATATTCGACATAATAGCTGTAAGGTTTCCATAATCTCCCGCAGCTTCTGAATTAGGTAAGGCCTTAAATAAAAATTCTCTGTATTTCGCTTTATTATCTCTGAAACAAATGGCTAAATCCTGATAGATAATCCCCAAAGCCATTTTGTTCTGATGTTTTTCAGCAATCTCAAGAGCATTAAATGCCAATTCGGAACCCTGAAGGATGTTCCCATTAATAGCAAGTATGTAGCCGAGCTCTGCTGTAATAATCGATTCGAGTATTTTGTCTTTTTGTTTTTGGGAGAGGTCTAATATTTTTTTTGAATAGTCTATCCGATCCTGCTGGCTGAGTGAATTCGTATTGTAGAGAATTTCATTCATAAACTGGACTCGGATAGTGTCAGATTTGGCTTTTGCCATTTCAGACAAAAGACTATCGGCGCTACTATTTTGGGCCGGCAAAGCTCTAGCAAAAAAGAAAACAATTAGAAATGGAATTATTTGTTTCATAGTGAATTATTATCACCACCAAGTGCCTCAATGGTTTTTTTCGCATTGGCTAATCGAACCTTTTTATTCTTTTCAACTAATATTTTTGTCGCCCATTTTTCAACTCTGTGATGCAACGGTACCAGGAGAGCGGCTAAGCTTACCAGTATAAGTAACATTAATACCGGCGAATGATCGGTAACTTTTTCCAGAAAAGGATGGAGCAACAGGTTTAAGAATTCAAATACAATTAACAATCCAATTATCCCGAAAAACTCTATTAGTTTTGTGTTTGTAATAAAACTACGACTGAGTAATAAATAAAGAATAATTAAACTAATTGTACTGAGTGCTATTAGTACATATTGAATATTTTGTTTCCGTTCGATTACTTCTAAATCCTTTTTAGCTTTATCGTCGATAATCCGTATTTGTTCATTAAATGCTAATGCTTGTATCTTACTGATATTATTTTGACTGAAAATAGTATCCTTTAATGATGATTCCATTTGCAGATAAAAATAAGCGCTGTCTGACATATGTTTTTTTACAAATATCTGCTTCAATAAACTAGCTCCTCTCAGCTTTATTTGATTATTACCTATTTTCAACCCAAGATGATACAATTCCTCAGAAAGTTTTTTGGCTTCAGCAATTTTATCATTACTGATTAAGAACCGGGCATATGCACTTTTTACATTTAGTTTTGTTAGGTAGAATTCAGAAGAGTCTGCAAGTATATTCGCTTTTTGGTAAAAAATTTCAGCAAGTGACTTATCACCTAATAGACTGTAAACACCACCAAAAGCATTCTGTGCATATGCCTCGAATGAGACATTCTTTAATCTAAGATTCGTTTCATTTAATGCCTGAACATAATGTAATGCTGAATCGGGTTTTTGGAGTATAAGATAATTACCAGCCATAGCAACCTGATATTGCCTAATCATATAATCATACATTGGCGATTGAGGATCGGGCAAATTTGCTGCTCCTTTTTGCGCATATTTAATACCTTCTTCGACATTATTTATATTAGAATAAGCACTGGAAATATCAAAGTAATAGGAGCTGATTCTGCGCAGGTCTTTTGATTTTTCAGCCAACGGCAATCCCTTAAATAAATATTCCAAAGCGGTAGTATTGTCGCCTTTGTTGAATAAGAAATAATCACCTATCCAATTGTAGCTGATTGCAAGTAATGAATCATTGTTTAATTGTTGTGCTATTGCATGTAATTTAATTCCTGTTAGGGAATCAATATTACCATCACCACCGGTATAATTATTTTCTTCCATTTTCACAAGGAGAGTAAATTTCTCTAATGGATCGGTACTATTAGCTAAAATGACTTTTAAACTGTCTATATACTTTTTTTGAGCAGAAGAGATTAACGAAAGTAAAATACAGAATAGGAGAGGGTAGAGTTTTTTCATAATAGAGGCACTGTATTTCTTGGTTTTATAACTTTCTAACTTTTATTTGACGTGAGAACGTTTTTACGTGTACACGAGAACACGTTTTTACATGTACACGTCCTCTCGTCTATTTAGTCAGGTTAAAGTAAGAAAAAAACTAATCCTTAAAAGAAACTTACTTACCTTTTATTAATAATTTTTGCAGTTAAAATCCTGTCAAGTCCCGGAAAAGCCCGGTCGAAATATTTGTCACCTACATATAAGGAATCCTCAGGTTCAAACACAGAATTTCCATATTGCCTGTTGAATGTATCCACTACTTCCATTCCTTCAACTACTTCTGCAAACGTTGGAAAACCAATAGCTCCTTGATAATTTACAGTATCCAGCTCCGTGCAAGGAGTAAGTGCTATAGCAAGTTGAACAGTTCTTGTATTGGGCCCGCCACTTGCAAAATTCACTGACCCTCGCTTGTGGGTATGTATTACCGGTTCATCCTTCAGTGTAGCTTTTTCCCAGGCCAGGTTTAGTTTTACATCATTAGTCATTCCAAATTGTACAATGAATCCTCCTTTGAAGCTAAGAGTGGGAGCAACCCTGTAAATTACGCAACCGTTATAGAATCCGTTTTTAACTAATAAATATAGACGATCACAAGCCAAAGGAGACCAATCGCGATGGGCCTTCATTATAAATTGTCCTTTGGTAGTCTCAAATGAAACAAGGAAACTGTCCGGGCATTGTTCGGAAAAATTTAATTCTGTTGGTAGTCGTTGAGCATTTACAGGGCTATCCCAAAAAAGGATGACATCAATAAATAAAATAATAGTGAAAATTAATTTCATGAAAATTATAAACTTAAAACTATCCTTTTAAATGTTTCAAAAACATTAGCTAATTAGCAAATCACTGTTGTCCGGAGAAAAATTCTTAATACCTCTGTACATATTATCAATTGCAAGCTACATAATATTTCACCCCTAACGGGCAATGTCGTTTAGTTAAGCTCATATTGCCCTCCTATAGTTTGTAAAGGTTTGATATTTACCGTGTAGACGTTTTGCTTTTATAATTCGTGGATAATGTCTTCCTGGTCTTATGGGTTCTGTGTTTCTTTCAAATTCTTTTTGGAGTTGCTGCAATAATTGTTCTGTTTCATTGTGCAAAAATAGTTTGATTATCTTATTCTTTAAAGAGGCCCAACTTATGTTGCGATTAATTTTATAGCGATACTTTCGTCTTTTATTTATCTCATGTAAATAATTTTCGCATTGTTTCTCTACAAGGCTTTGTAGATTGGCAACAAACAAACCGGCTGCATAATCCTGTTGAATGCAAATTACCCGATGTCCACTGAACTGTTCCATTTGTTGTTGATTTTTTTGTTTGCAGTATGTCGTTTCTATTCCCCAACGAAGTCCATATAAATACTTTAAATCTTCTGTGGTGAATAATTTTTCATCATATAAATTAGTTAATAATACTTCTACTTCACCACTACTCAGTTTTACTTTTACTATACGCACGGTTATAGTTGTTTCACCTGTTATTATATAACCCTGTTCGCCTAATCTAACAATTGCATTTGGGGAGGGACGCAGTTTAATGATCTTGGTGTTTTTTCTGCTATGCATAAATTGATTAACCTCTTTATTGAAACTTTCCTTACAACGCATCACAAAACGACGAGGTGTTTCTTGATTATTCATCAAGTACATCAGCCCATAACTGGGGTAACCACGATCCATGAGTGTTATACTATCTTCATACAAATCGCTCACCCATCCCGCCATAATTGATTTTTCTGATTCCTTAATTGGACGAATGACGCCCCGAACAGTTATGTCATTTAATATATCTTGTATCTGCATCACTCTTGCCATGGGTATTGATACATGTTGGTTATCCTGTGTACCAAAATATTCAATCACCTCTTTCTTATTCATTAGATAGGCTGTCGAACCATCTACTGCTTGCACCCGAAAACCCTTCCAGCGTTTAACTTTCTCGCCATAGTAATGATAAAAACAGCTCACCAGCCATTGGTTCCATACTTCAAAAAACAAAGGCTTAAGCTTTCCTCTTTGCAAGCTGAAAGCCCCTTTTGTACTGGGTTTTAAATCATTCCCCAAATAATAAAAGAACTCTTGTATTTCAATACTCAAACTACGTTTGGGCATATTAATAACAAGGCTTGCAATCCGTTCAAGCGGTAATTTTCTCTCTCGAATAAAATTATTTTCTGATTGTGTAACCAGCCTTCGGATCATTGGGTCATTACAAACTGTTTGTAAAAAACATTTTAGTTCTTCTATTATTTTTATATTTGCTTCAACCATTGAGTTATTGTATTTAGTCACTACAAAGAACTGTAGTAATACAGTTTGTAACTCAATGGCTTTTACTTTTTTATCCCTTAACTAAACGACATTGCCCTAACGGGGTTTATTTTATGCTGTTATCTTTTTCTAACAATATTTTGCCCCTAACGGGACTGTTGTATATTTAATGCACCGTTAGGAGCTAAATACTGGTAATACTCAAACATCTCCATTCGAATTAAAGTCCCTTAGGGACGAAATGTTTTTTCTCCGGACAACGGTTATTAACAAATTGACTAATTGTTTTTCTCTAATTTCTCATCCGATAGTAATCGGATCGTTTTCTTAGCCGCTTCCAAACGAATCTTTTTATTTTTCTCAACCAATATTTTCGTCGCCCACTTTTCAACCCTGTGATGAAGCGGAACAAGCAAGGCTGCAATACAAACCATAATCAATAACATAAATACCGGTGAGTGATTAGTAAAATTTTCCAGAAAAGGATGAAGCAATAAATTAAGAAATTCGAAGACAATCAACAAGGCAATTATTCCGAAAAACTCAATTAATCGTGTATTCGTAATAATGCTTCGGCTGAGCAATAAAAAAAGAATTATGAATGAAACAATGCCAAAAGCAATTAATGAAAACTGCAAATTTTCTCTACGTTGTTCTTCTTCTGAAATCTTTTTTGCAGAATCTTCCAATACTCGAATCTGCTCGTTAAAAGCCAATGCCTGTATCTTGTTTACATTACTTTGATTAAAAATTAATGCATTAATGTCGGCCTCCATTCGAGAATAATAATAAGCACTATCAGTTTGATGCAATTTATCAAACACCTGTCTCAAAAGACCTGCACCGGACAATTTTAAATTATTGTTATTACTTTGGTTACCCATGTTCAGAAAATGCATGGATTCCTCATAGGCTTCCTGAATTTTATTATTATTCAGAAGGTAGCGAATATAATTTTCATAAAATCTTCCCTTTGCTGCACGTATTTTTATTGAATCTGAAAGAGCCTTTGCTTTCTTGAAATAAATTCCCGCAATTTCATTTTCACCTAACATGGCATAGGTCGAACCGCTCTGGTGGTAAACAGCAAATTCAAAAAGAATACTTTTTAATCTATGATTAGTTTCTGCCAAAGCCTGTAAATAATGCAAAGCCGAATCTGGCTGATGAACTAATAAATAATAGGTAGTCATACCCCTTTGGTATTGGACTAACATATAATCATACATCGGAGAAGATTTGTCCGGTAAATTTTCTTCTCCTTTACGGGTATATTTTACTGCTTCCTCATTGTTTTGAAGTGAAAAATAGATGTTTCCGATATCAAAATACAATGAACTGATTCTGCGTTTGTCGTTTACTTTTTCTGCTATTGGAATAGCTTTAAAATAATATTCAAGTCCTGAAATATTATCGCCTTTAAGTGATAAATAAGCCCCAATCCAGTTATAACTGATTGCGAGAAGCGAATCATTTTTCATTTGTTGTGCTATCTGAAGAAGCTGAATACACGAAGCAGAATCTAAAATGCCTGCCTGGAAGGTAGTAAGGTTTTCTAGAATTTTAACCCTGATGCTGAATTGCTCAAGCGGATCTTTTGAATTAGCCAAAGCACTCTTGAGACTATCATCATAGTTAGTTTGAGAATAACTACTAAGAGTTGCGGCAATAAATACAAAAACAATAGATACTTTTCTCATTTATTATTGAATTGAATTAACAGATAATTTAATCGACTCTTACCAAAACTCTTTTCCATGTTTTATTATCACCAATCATCAAGGTGTCATCCTTTAAAATAAATGGCCGTGGTTGGTCTGTATCGATATACCAGGGGATAGCTCCGCCTTTTACATGATGTGTTACAATAGATTTAGAGAAGTCAATGGTATATGTTCCAAAATACCCTAAAGAATAATTATCAATTAGATTTGACAAATTAATATCAAAATGTTTGGCTGAATCT
>JANLOW010000344.1:0-21711 GCA_031366785.1 Bacteroidota bacterium
TCTTTTTTTAGCAATATCAAATTATATTTACCCAATGCTTTTACTTACGCCGGAAAATTTTACTGATTATGAATTAATCGATTGCGGAGGCTTTGAAAAAATTGAACGATTCGGTCAATACATAACAATCAGACCTGAGCCGCAAGCTTTATGGGATGCAAAACTTTCACAAAAAGAATGGGAAAAGATGGCTCATGTCCGTTTTATGCCCATTTCCAGTGCCTCCGGATCATGGAAAAAGTTAAAAGAAATGCCCGATCGCTGGATGATTGATTATCCTCTTACTTCACTCAATTTAAAAAATGAGAATCTAAAAACAGATACCATACGGTTTCGTCTGGCACTAACCTCTTTCAAACATGTTGGAATTTTTCCTGAGCAGGCTTCAAATTGGGAATACATAATAGAAAGTATTTCTAAAATGAAAACACCAAACCCCAAAATACTTAACCTCTTCGCATATACCGGCGGTGCTTCACTAGCAGCCAAAGCAGCAGGTGCAGATGTTATTCATCTCGATTCGGTAAAACAGGTAGTAACTTGGGCCAATGCAAATATGGAATTGAGTAATTTAAATGATATCCGATGGATTGTAGAAGATGCCATGGCCTTTGTTAAAAAAGAAGTGCGCCGTGGTAAAAAATACAATGGTATCATCCTCGATCCACCTGCTTATGGTCATGGTACGGAAGGACAAAAATGGAAACTGGAAGACATGATTTCTGAAATGCTGCATAACGTAATGGATCTGCTGGAAGAAGAAGAAAGATTATTGATTTTAAACACTTATTCCCTTGGTTTCTCTTCATTAATCGTTGAAAACCTCCTCGGCAAACAGAAAAATCTGCAATCCGGTGAACTCTATTTGCAATCCCGAACAGGATTTAAATTACCGCTTGGAGTGTTTGGAAGATTTTTCACTTCTGATAAGCAACATTAACAAAAGTTTTGTCTTGTAATTTTCCGTAATCGTTGCGAAACTCTGCGCACCTTAGCGTTCGTAGCGTTAAAAATCCGCTCTTGAGATTTCATCCAGCTTCTTGTTTTAAAAGAAAACTAAAGAGATATCTGTTTTTTTATAACGTGTTTTATTTACTGGCAACGGCAATAGGAGGAGCTTGTATTTTAACGCGACGAGCGCCACGGTTCGCTACGAAACGCTGAAAAAGAAATTATCAAAAATGGAAAAATATGCAGTGTATTTATAAAGGATTGAAGTTTATCTTAAAAATAAGAGTTAAATTCGGTTAAACGAAAACTTGTAACGCTTAAAGTCGTAGAATATTCGCACCATTCCGCCGTTTAAATTGCTAAATTTGTATTTCATAGAACTATTCAGTTAATACCATGTCAGACAGCTATCAATTACTCATTGCCAGGCTTGATGCCTTCATCAGAAAATATTATAAGAATCAACTTTTACGCGGAGCCATTTACACTTTTACTTTGTCTCTTGCTTTTTTCCTTTTAATAACATCTTTGGAATTTATCGGCCATTTCAATATTGGACTACGAACTTTTTTATTCTATTCCTTCATTGGCACTATTTTATTCATTGTAAGTAAATTCATTATTTATCCTCTGTTGCATTTGTATAGTTTTGGAAAAATAATTTCTCACGAACAGGCTGCAGATATTATTGGGAAACATTTCGGAAATGTTCAGGACAAACTCTTAAATGTTCTTCAGCTTAAAAAACAATCAGAGGAACACTCAACCGATAAGATAAATGTCTTACTCCTGGCGGGTATCGACCAGAAAATAAGCGAACTTAAGCCTGTGCCATTTGTATCTGCTATTGATCTGTCAGAGAACAAACGTTATCTCCGTTATGCAATTATCCCTTTGTGCGCATTTATAGTTATTCTTTTTACGGCACCTTCCCTGATTAAAGAAAGTACAAAAAGACTTATCGAACATGGAACCTACTTCGAAAAACCCGCTCCATTTACATTTGAACTCCTCAATAAAGAATTAAAAACCGTACAGCAACAGGATTTTCAACTGGATGTAAATATAAAAGGTGATGAAATTCCAGCTGAAGTATTTTTAGAAATAAATGGAAATCAATTCAAACTCGAAAAAGAAAACCTGACCAGTTTTCATTATCTTCTGAGAAATATTCAGAAATCAGAAACCTTTCGGTTTTTTGCTGATGGTTTTTATTCACAGGAATATACGCTCGAAGCATTGCCAAATCCGGTATTGACAAACTTTCAGGTTAGTCTGGAATACCCCGCTTACTTACATAAACAAAACGAATCATTAAAAAATACCGGCGATCTTTTAATTCCCGCCGGCACAAAAGTAAATTGGAGTTTTACTACTCAAAATACTGAAACAATTCGTCTTTCATTTCATGATTCTTTAGTTATTTTAAATCCTAAAAATGAAAATACTTTTTCGTTTTCAAAACGTTTTTATAAAAATGATTCTTACTGTTTATCGCCAAGTAATCATTTTCTGAATAGTAAAGATTCTATTCGTTATGCCATTTCTGTTACTCCTGATTTATATCCAACTATAACAATCGAACAACAGCGCGATTCGTTATCGACCAAAAGAACATTTTTCAAAGGGCTTGCAAAAGATGATTATGGTTTTTCAAAATTGTCGTTTAATTACCGCTTTCTAAAATCAAACGACTCTTTACAGATTAATAAAGACAAACAATTTTCAGAAATACTTCCCGTAAGTAAAAGCCTGAATATTGATCCGTTTTTTTATTCATGGGATTTAAATACAGTAAATATTTCTGCCGGCGATGAGGTTGAATATTATTTTGAAGTATGGGATAACGATGGCAATAACGGACCAAAATCTGCCCGTTCTCAATCGCAATTATTCAAAGCTCCGAGTCTGGAAGATATTAAAGAGAATACAGAAAAAAAGAATGAAGACATTAAATCTGATCTCATTGAAAGTATTTCTCAGGCTAAGCAAATGCAAAAAGAACTCAATGATCTGAGTAAAAAAATTCTTGATAAAAAAGAAATGTCATGGGAAGATAAAAAGAAAACAGAAGATCTTTTGGAAAAGCAGAAGGAACTTGAAAAAAAACTTGAAGACATCAAAAATAAAAATGAGCAAAAGAACCGTCAGGAAGAAGAATATAAAAAAGTAAATGAAGACATCGTTCAGAAACAGGCTCAACTTCAATCTATCCTCGACAAACTTCAATCTCCGGAGTTAAAAAAACTTTTAGAGCAATTGCAGCAGCTCATGCAGAATGTTGATAAAAACAAACTTCAGGAACAGCTTAGTGATTTGAAACTCGACAATAAAGATCTGCAAAAAGAACTTGAACGAACCATAGAGCTTTTCAAACAAATGGAATTCGAGCAAAAGCTTCAGGACAATATTGACAAACTAAACGAACTCGCTAAAAAACAAGACGAACTTGCAAAAAAATCAGATGATAAAACCGGCGACAGCAAAGATCTTAAAGATAAACAGGACGAGCTGAATAAAAAATTTGACGACTTCCGAAAAGACATGGATGACCTTGTCAAGAAAAATGAAGCGTTGGAAGAAAAAAAGAATCTTGAAAATACCGATGAGCAGGAAGAAGATATAAAGAAAGATATGGAAAACAGTTCCGAACAATTAGGAGAAAATAAAAGCGGTAAAGCTTCTAAGTCACAAAAGAATGCTTCCTCAAAAATGGAACAGCTTGCAAAGAAAATGAATGAAATGCAAAGTCAGATGGCGAAAGAAGAAAACGAAGAAGATATGAATGCATTACGCGCTTTGCTGGAAAACCTTCTTAGGTTATCTTTCGATCAGGAAGGTGTTATGCAGAACTTGAAAACTATTGATATAAATAATCCGCAATACCTTAAACTCAGCCAGCAGCAACGTAAACTAAAAGACGATGCAAAAATGATTGAAGATTCACTTTTTGCTCTTAGTAAAAGAGTAGCACAAATTGAGGCTAAGGTAAATCAGGAAATTTCTGCCATCAACTATAATATGGACGAAGGACTCGAAAATCTGGAAGACCGGCTAGTGCCACAGGCAAGAAACAGGCAACAATTGGTAATGACATCGGTAAATAATCTCACACTGATGTTAAGTGAAGCTTTACAGCAAATGATGAAACAACAAGCGGATCCAAAGGGAAGTTGCAATAAACCGGGAGGAAAAAAGAAATCATCTTCAATGGCTCAATTGAGAAAAATGCAGGAAGAGCTTAATAAAAATATGAAGAAGGCCAAAGAAGGAATGATGCCTGGTCAAAATAAAAAAGACAAACAAGGTCGGCCCGATCAATCGATGAGCGAACAATTGGCTAAGATGGCTGCACAACAGGAATTTATTAGAAATGAAATAAATAAGATTAATCAGGAGGAAAATAAAGATGGGAAAAACTCCCTCGGAAATCTCGAAGATATTGCCAATCAAATGGAGCAAACTGAAAAAGATATTGTTAACAGAATGATCTCTGAACAAACTTTAAAACGCCAGCAAGATATCACCACGAGATTACTGGAAAGTGAAAAGGCAGAACGGGAAAGAGACCAGGATGAACAAAGAAAATCGGAAGAATCAAAAAATGCTTTCCACCGTAACCCTGAAGGATTTGATGAGTATAAGAGACTAAAGTTAAAAGAAATGGAATTGTTAAGGACTGTTCCACCTTCTCTGAATTCTTATTACAAACAGAAGGTAAACGATTATTTCCAATCCATTGATAAATAATCCTTTAATGCAGCTTGCAGACGATTTTCAAACCATCGAATTAAAATCGAATCCGGATAGTCTTACAGTAGTCGAACGAATGATCGACGATGTTCGCAGTAAATATAATGTAAGCGAAGATGTTTTTGGGAACATGCTTGTTGCCATTACCGAAGCTGTTACGAATGCAATTTATCATGGGAATAAATCAGATCCGAAGAAAAAAGTAAGCGTCACTTGCACGCATTCACCTCATGCTATTGTTTTTACTATTACCGATGAAGGCCCCGGCTTTGATTACTATAATCTACCTGATCCTACATCTCCTGAAAACCTTGAAAAAGAATGTGGAAGAGGAATATTCCTCATGAAACATCTTACAGACCAGCTGATCTTTTCAGAGAACGGCCGTGTGGTCGAATTAAATTTTAAATTATCGGGGAATTAATAAAATTTCACCGAATATTTTTTACACCAACAGTACCATTAAATATATAAAATCACGATTGTCTTTTTTATTGATACCGAAAGAATATCATTTAATTTTTTTTCACGGTTCAGACAATTATTTAAACGGCGGTTTAATATGCCATATCAAAGAAATCCTGAACCGTTGATAAGAGTAATCATTTAAACCCCATTGATAAGAAAACTTCCAATCGAAATGAAAATTTTTCATTCTTAAACTTGCCCGGTAAACAATTGGTTTATCCCCAATATCAAGATAACCTGAATATCCTGCTATGGATTGAGAAAAAATGATTCTTTCGAAATTAATGTCGGCACCCAAACCATAAAGAATACAATCGTTTTGTAAATGCTGAAGATCGTAAGTTTGGTAGTCATAAAATCCTCCCATAAAATATAAGCGGAGAATACTTTTTTTTAAGTTATAATTTTTTCCGGCACTGATATCGAAAAAATACCCAGGGCCATCGGTAAAACGTGCATTGCGAAGGTTGGTCCCCGATGCAGTACGAAACGCTACTTGCAATAAAATATCTGGAAAGTATTTTTGATTACGAATTATTTGAAAGTCGCTATAAAAATAAATATCTCCTCCGGCTCCACCTTTACCATTCTTTGTTCTCGCAGCTCTTTGATCGCGTGTGGCTGTATCGGTTTTGAACCATTCATACGGAATCACATCAATTGATACGGCCATTCTATTATTAAAGAGTGGAAGATAACCTCGTGTATAAAAATCTGTAGTTTTATCTCCCATGCTGTAATGATAATCCCCTGCTACTTCCAATTCAGCCGTTGTGTCAATATTTCCTTTAGTTACTTCGGGTACGGGCAATGCATTCGGACCCATAAAAGAAGTAGAAATTGTCATGTATTGATTCCATGGCGTATGTCCGTCCCATTTATGAATAGTTGCCCACCATCCAAAATCTTCCTCAGCATGAAGAGAAAAGCAAAATAAAATACAAAAAAAGAAAAGAGATAATCGTTTCATTTTAGATTTAGGTAAACAGCAATTGAAGAATATAACAAAGCACAAAGTAATAGTAATTTACTGAAAAAAATTTGGTAATTTAACTTTGACAATGTGTTATTAAGCTGTCTATCATAATACTTTTACCTTTGACTTAAAAACAAGTTTACTAAATAATTTACAATGAATCAGGCTTCCATATTTTTTTTCAAAGAAGATATACGGTTTCGTTTATCTAAAAGAAAACAATTACAAGATTGGATCTTAAAAATAATTAAAAAGGAAGGCTATACTTTATCGAATATTAATTTTATTTTTTGTACGGATGTATATCTGAGAAAAATAAATAAAAAATATCTGGGTCATGATTTTTTCACAGATATTATAACATTTGATAATTCTGTTTCAAAGAAAACAATTGATGGAGATATTTTTATTTCAATTGATAGAGTTATTGTTAATTCAAAAGCTTTTGCCAGCTCTGTCAATGATGAATTACACCGTGTAATGGCGCATGGTGTTTTACATTTGACCGGTTTTGGCGACAAAACTAAATCTCAAAAAACGGAAATGAAAACAAGAGAAGATTTTTGGCTGAGGAACAGAATTTTTTAAAAAGTAACCTGTTTTTTAGTAAGTGGAAGGCAAGAATAATTATTGTAGTCGAATGTTAAATAGCTGATAAAATAATTTGAGAACACCGACACAATTTTTAACCAAAATTATTCCAAACAATGATGGCGATTAACAGCCATAAAACATATTCATAAATCAATTTCCCTTTTTTCGCAGAAACAAAATAGTATGAACAGAAAACAGAAACCGGAATAATCAGAAAAGCGAAATGAATAATTTGAATATTTTCAACTAAAATTAACCATGCTGCACTTAATAGTAATAAAATAAAAAACACCTGCTGAAAGCTTCGAGTTCGTATAATATTTTTTCGATAATTCATTCGCATTTTAAAGAGTGAAAGAATTAGTAAAACACTTATTGAAACAGCAAGAACCAGTATTTTAAGATTATTTTCTATGATTAATTGAGCATTTGTTTTTTGAAAAAAACTTAGATATGATTTCCAGAATGATATCAATTCATGATTCCAAAACATATACGTGCTTATAAAAAAATATGGTAAAAAAAGACCTATTAGTGTAATTAGCCATTCTTTTAATCCAAACGGGCGTAAGACAAAGAGGGTAGCCAATAAAAATGGAATTAGAATAACAGCAGGGAAATATATTAATGAAGCTGTTCCGGCTAAAAAGCCACAATCAAAAAGTGCAGAAACCGGAATTTCATTTTTAAATAACGTTAATACCCTTTCAATTATAAACAGTAATATCAGATTAATTAAGTGGACCGGGTGAAATTGCATAAATGCCGGTGTGCTGGAAATTAATAATGCAAAGACAAAAGCTGGCAAGAATGTGTTTTTATAATGAACCTCAAACTTATTTAGAATAAGATTAAAAAAAATAGCCTCGGCACTGATAAGCCCAAAGAGAAGAATAAAATTAATCCATGAGGGCAGGGCTGTTAAAAAATATAACAATGCTTGCCAAACCGGCAAGGTTTTTAAATCGGATACAGGCATAGATTGAAATATCGTCCTGATCCAAAAGATAAAAACGATAAAAGGGATAATAATTAGAGTTGCCGGTTGAAGCGATTTAAAAAAACGGATCATAGGTCATAAAAGTAAAGAATTTTAACTCTGATAAATCCGGAATCCTTTCTATATTTGCATCGTAAAAATTAGAATATGGACTCAATCTGGTATTTAATAGGTGATTTTTTCAGAATTATCTTTACGGTAGTTCCTTTCTTTGGTTTATGGATTAACAAAGCATTAATAGTTGTAGGCTTTATAGCTTTCATTCTTTGGCTCCGCCACATGAAAAACCATACTATCGTTGAAAAATTCGACTAAATTCATCAACATTTTACTCTTTTCTGTTTATCGATTTAATCAAAGGGTGATGTTTCATTGAGGTCTTTTCCAATGTCTCGTCTATAGTATTTTTTATCAAAATCTATTTTTTTAATCTGTCGGTACGATTTTTCACAGGCTTCATCTATTGTTTTTCCAAAAGAAGTAATTGCAAAAACGCGACCTCCATTGGTAATTATTTTTCCATTAACTGATTTTGTGCCTGCATGAAAAATAATACTTTCATTATAAACATTCTCTATACTAATCTCTTTACCAGTTTCAAAATCACCGGGATATCCTCCACTTACCATCATTACGGTTGCCGCAACTTCCGGATCTATTTTCAGTTCAGATTTAAACAACTCTCCATTTGCCGCATTGTAAAAAAGTTGTAATAAATCGGATTTGATTCGTGGAATTACAACTTCTGTTTCAGGATCACCCATTCTGACATTGTATTCGATAACAAAAGGATTGCCTGCTACATTCATTATTCCTATAAATACAAATCCCCGATAATAAATATTTTCCATTTGCAGTCCATCGATGGTTGGACGAATAATCAGGTTTTCAACTTTACCAAGAAATTCTTTATTCGCAAAAGGTACCGGCGATATCGCTCCCATTCCGCCGGTATTGGGTCCTGTATCGTTATCGCCGATACGTTTATAATCTTTTGCCTCGGGAAGTATCTTATAGGATTTCCCATCGGTTAAAACAAAAACTGATAATTCGATGCCGTTAAGAAATTCTTCGATTACAATCGTTTCGCCGGCTGCTCCGAATTTAGATTGAAGGAGCATTTCATTCAAACATTCATATGCTTTATCCAGATCTACAGCAATTACAACACCTTTTCCCGCAGCCAGTCCATCTGCTTTTAAAACATAGGGAGGCTTCATGTTTTTTAAAAAAATCTTTGCCTCTTCGATTTCGTTTTTTTGAAACGTGCGATAAGATGCTGTTGGTATACCATGCCTTTGCATAAAAGCTTTTGCATAATCTTTACTTCCTTCCAGAAGTGCGCCTTTCAACGATGGCCCTAGAATTAATATTTTTTTAAGTTCTATATCTTCCTGAAAAAAATCGACAATGCCATTTACAAGCGGCTCTTCCGGGCCGACGATGACAAGATCAATTTTATTTTTCAATATGAAGTCCTTGATTTTATAAAAATCCTTGACATCAAGAAGAATGTTTTCTCCGCAACCAGCTGTACCGGCATTTCCAGGCGCTATAAAAAGTTTTTTACATTTAATGCTTTGAGAAATTTTCCATGCCATTGCATGCTCTCGTCCGCCGCCACCAATCAGAAGTACGTTCATTGTATTGCATTAATTTTGGTGATTGATATTCAATTAATCCAAAATCAGTAACAGAATTTATAATGGAATATTTCCGTGTTTCTTTCTTGGAAGTTTTACTGCTTTATTTGCAAGCATCTTAAAAGCTTTCATCAGTTTAATACGTGTTTCCTCCGGCTTGATAACTTCATCAACATAACCGTGCTCGGCCGCTTTGTATGGGTTTGCAAAAAGTAAATTATATTCTTTTTCTTTTTCTATCAGTTTCAACTCCGGATTTGACGACTCCAAAATCTCTTTTTTGAAAATTATTTCGGCGGCACCTTTTGCACCCATTACCGCAATCTCAGCAGAAGGCCAAGCAAAATTCATATCTGCGCCGATGTGTTTTGAATTCATGACATCGTACGCACCGCCATACGCTTTTCGTACAATGACTGTAATACGCGGAACAGTTGCTTCGCTGAAGGCAAACAATAATTTAGCGCCATTGGAAATAATTCCATTCCATTCCTGGTCTGTGCCGGGTAAAAAGCCGGGTACGTCTTCGAAAACCAGAAGAGGAATATTAAAGCAATCACAGAATCTAACAAAACGCGCCGCCTTGGTAGATGCATGGATATCTAAAACCCCGGCTAAATGCATGGGTTGGTTGGCTACAATTCCAATACTCTTTCCTCCTATTCGGGCAAACCCTACAACAATATTTTCCGCAAATTGTGCATGAACTTCTAAAAACGATTCTTTATCTATTGTTTCATTTATAATTTCCCTCATATCATAAGGCTGATTATGATTTTCAGGAATAATATTGTTAAGCTTTATTCTTTTTTCATCAGCAGCCTGATAAGGATATGAAGGAGATTCTTCTTCACAATTTTGTGGTACGTAGCTAAGAAGTTGTTTTATACGATTCAGACATTCAACTTCATTGGAACATGTGAAATGAGTCACGCCTGATTTAGTTGCATGAGTGATTGCTCCACCGAGTTCTTCTGCAGTAACGTTTTCATGAGTAACTGTTTTAACAACGTTTGGACCGGTAACAAACATGTAAGAAGAATTTTCGACCATCATAATAAAATCTGTAATTGCCGGCGAATAGACAGCTCCTCCGGCACACGGACCCATGATTGCAGATATTTGTGGAATCACTCCTGATGCAAGAACATTACGATAAAAAATATCTGCATATCCTCCTAACGAAACAACACCTTCCTGAATACGCGCTCCGCCAGAATCATTTAACCCAATTACCGGAGCTCCATTTTGCATAGCAAGATCCATGATCCTACAAATTTTTTGTGCATGTGTCTCTGAAAGTGATCCTCCAAAAACGGTAAAATCCTGAGCGAACACATAGATGAGCCGTCCATCTATCCTACCATAACCGGTTACCACGCCATCACCTAAATATTTTTCCTTTTCTATCCCGAAATCAGTTGCCCGATGCGTAACAAGCATTCCTATTTCTTCAAAACTGTTTTCATCAAGTAAAAAATGCAGTCGCTCACGGGCTGTAAGCTTTTTCTTTTTATGTTGAGCCTCTATTCTTTTTACACCTCCGCCAAGTTTCGCTTCTTCAATCTTATTCTCTAGTGACTTGATCTTTGATTCCATTAGGTTCGTTGTGAGCTGGCTAAATTACAAAAGCAGGCGATACCGGCAACGCTAAGGAAAGGTTATTGGGGAATAGTTATTAGATTTTAGATTTTAGTCTTTAGTCTTTAGATGTTAGATTTTAGTCATGAGATTTTATAATAGTTATTGGTTATTAGTTAATTGTAAAAAGTTAAATTTCTTGTTATTTTTCCTTTTATCTTGTCAACTCTTAAATTCGTATATCGAAAAACGCTAATTACGAATAACCTGTAACTATTAACGAATAACGAGTAACTATTAACCAATAACGAACATGAAAGAAAGAGTCGTAAGCGGAATTCGCAGTACCGGGAATTTACATCTTGGAAATTATTTTGGAGCATTAAAGAATTTCATAAAAATGCAATATGAATTTGACTGCTTTTTTTTTATTGCCGATTACCATTCGTTAACAACACATCCTACTGCTGAAAATTTTCATAACAATGTTAAGCAAGTATTGGTTGAATATCTCGCATGTGGCCTTGATCCCGAAGTTTCAACACTCTATATTCAAAGTGACTTGCCCGAAATTTCCGAGCTATATCTTATATTAAACATGAATGCCTATGTAGGAGAGCTGGAACGTGTTGCTTCATTTAAGGATAAGGTCAGAAAGCAACCGGATAACATAAACGCCGGTTTATTAACGTATCCAACATTAATGGCTGCGGATATATTAATACATCGTGCAACGAAGGTGCCTGTAGGTAGGGATCAGGAACAACACCTGGAAATGTCACGCCAATTCGGCAATCGTTTCAATCGTTTATACGAAACAGATCTTTTCCCCGAGCCTTATGCTTTTAATTATGGTACAACGCTGGTAAAAATTCCAGGGCTCGATGGCTCAGGTAAAATGGGAAAAAGCGAAGGAGAAGGAAATGCCATTTTCTTAATCGATACTCCTGAGGTAATTAGAAAAAAAGTTATGCGGGCTGTAACCGATAACGGCCCCGAAAAAGAAAATCAGGAAAAACCTGAAATTATTCAAAATCTTTTTGCTCTGATGAATATTGTTTCATCGAAAGAAACTATTAAACATTTCGATGATCAATACAATGGAATGAAAATCCGGTACGGCGATTTAAAAAATCAACTTGCCGAAGACATTATCTTATTTACTTCCCCTTTAAGAGAAAAAATAATTTCTATCAGCAGCGATAATGCTTTTCTAAAAAAAGTTGTCCAACATGGCGCAGAAAAAGCACGCGAAAGCGCAAGCTTTACAATTAATGAAGCCAGAAAAGCCATTGGAATCAGGCCTTTTTAAAAAATAAATAATTTTAATTAATTGATTATCAATATTTAATACTTTATGATTCATATAGATGTTGTAACATCTATTGTTTAAACATACATTTGTATCCATAAAAAATAATGAAAAAAAACTATGAAAAAAATAACACTTGCTCTGGCTTTATTAGCTATTACTACTTCCACTTTTGCACAAAATTGGAAAATTGATCCGGCACATTCGAAAATTCATTTCACTGCACAGTATCTTCTTATTACAGATGCCGAAGGTGATTTTAAAACATTTGATGGAACAATTACTTCTTCGAAGCCGGATTGGACCGATTTAAAAGCTGACGTTACAGTACAAGTTGCCAGCCTAACTACCGATAATGAAATGCGTGATAAGCATGTAAAAAGCGACGACTTTTTTAATGCAGAAAAATATCCAACGATTGCTTTTAAAAGTAAAAGTGTAAAGAAGATTGACAAAAATAAATACATTTTAACTGGCGATCTTACGATTCGTGATGTAACTAAAACTATTGAACTTCCTGTTGTATACGGCGGAACCGTTAAAGATCCCTGGGGAAATATTAAAGCCGGATTCAAAGCAAACGGAAAAATTAACAGACAAGATTATAATTTAAAATACAATAGCGCAGCAGGAACCGGAGAAGCAGTAGTATCCGACGAAGTTGAATTCAAAATCGATTTAATTTTAATAAAGCAATAATTAAGGTAGAGACAAGAGTCAAGAACCAAGACAAAATAATCTTGATTCTTGGCTCTTGATTCTTGATTCTAATATCCCCCTGCAACAAATGAAAATACACACCCTGATTAGTGAAAGAAAAAGTATACGTGCATTTTCGGATAAAGAAATATCTGACAAAGCGCTTATTACACTTTTGGAAGCTGCGCGTTGGGCTCCTTCTTCAATGAATGAACAACCCTGGAGGTTTATTGTGGTTCGAAAAGAAAATACGGAGGCTTTTCAAAAAATGCTTAAATGCTTAAATGATTCAAATAAAATTTGGGCTCAACATGCATCGGTTCTTTTATTAACAATAGCAAACAATACAATAACATCTCTAAACAAGCCAAACGCATATGCATGGCACGACATAGGGCTGGCTATAGGCAACCTTTCTTTACAAGCAATCTCTATGGATATTTTCTTGCATCAAATGGGTGGTTTTAAATCAGAAGAAGCAAAAAAATTATTCAAAATACCTAATGGTTTTGACCCTGTAAGTGTAATCGCATTGGGATATCAGGGTAATGCTGATGAATTACCTTCACCTTTACGCGAAAAAGAATTAAAACCGAGAGAAAGAAAACCTTTGTCGGAGATTGTTTATTCGAATACTTTTGGAGAGATCGATCCATTATTTAAGTGATTTTTTGTATACTAATTTTTAAATTCCAATAAAATGAAAACAATAATTCATCGTGCCGGAGATCGTGGACATGCCGATCACGGTTGGCTCAATGCACATCATAGTTTTAGTTTCGCGAACTGGTATGATGAAAATAAAATTCAATTCGGAATGTTGCGTGTCCTGAATGATGATATTGTTGCTGCCGGGCAGGGGTTCGGAACTCATCCGCATAACAACATGGAAATTATCACCATTATTTTAAACGGAGCTCTTCAGCATAAAGATAATATGGGTAATGGTTCTGTTATTCGTCCCGGCGATGTGCAAGTAATGAGTGCCGGTACCGGTGTTTTACATTCTGAATTTAATCCTTCTGCAACGGAAGCTGTAAATCTTTTTCAGTTATGGATTTTCCCAAAAGAAGATGGGGTAAAACCGCGTTACGATCAAAAGACATTTGATTCAAATCAAAGAAAAAACAAAATACAATTGCTTGCATCAGGTTTTAAAAAAGATGGCGAATTATATATTCATCAGGATGCTGCAATTTCAATATCAGCTTTAGATAAAGGCCAGACTATAAACTACAATGTAAATAAAAACGGTAATGGTGTTTATTTACTGGTAATAGAGGGATCTGTAGAAATCAATGGCGAATTATTAACGAAGCGTGATGCAATTGGAATAACTGATTCGAACAGTTTCAGCATAAAAAGTAAAAGCGATACGGACAATTATTCGGATGAAATACTTATTATTGAAGTACCAATGGAATAACATTATGGATCTTGAAAAAGAAATAAATCAGAAAAAATTCCGTAGTGATGCTCATAAGCTTGGGGTTAATATTATTTATACTTTCAACTGGCTTAATGCTTTAAATTCAACCTTGCTTAAACCATATAAAATTACCTCGCAACAATTTAATGTTTTACGAATTCTTCGTGGTCAAAAGCCGAATCCTGCGAGTGTAAAACTGATTCGTGAAAGAATGCTTGATAAAATGAGCGATGCTTCAAGAATCGTTGAAAAACTCAGGGTCAAAGGATTTGTCCAAAGAACGATTTGTCCAAACGACCGTCGTTCCTGTGAAGTATTAATTACTGAAAAAGGGATATCCTTGCTTCAAAACATTGACAAACACTATCAAGACTTTGATAATCTTTTCTCTAATCTTAGTCAGGCTGAAATTAATCAGATTAATTTCCTGCTTGACAAATTGCGTGGTTAAAAACTGAGACATAACCAAAACCTTTTTATTAATTTATCATTTTGTTGTAATTGTCTATTATTCAATAAATGTCTGATAAACTGAATAATGCCAAAATTTTTCAAATAAAAATCTTGAAAGTTCATCGTTTAACAAGGTTTATTCTTATTTTAGCCCATATTAAAAAAAGTGGAAGATATAGGAAAACATATCAGCGAATTACTTTTTGATCACGATTGCGTAATAGTTCCTGCGCTTGGAGGATTTCTTGCATCTAATCAATCAGCACGCGTTTTGCTTCCTAATCAAATTATTTTCCCTCCTTATCGTCGTATTGCTTTTAATGTTTATTTAAAACAAAATGACGGTCTTTTGGCCAATCATTTAGTTAAATCTGAAAACATTCCTTATTCAGAAGCAACACAAAAAATTAAATCATTTACAACTTCTTGTTTTGAATCTCTTGAAAACGGTAAAAAAATAAATATTGCCGAAGTTGGTTCATTAGTTTACGATAAAGAAAAAAATATTCAGTTTGAAGCATTCAGAAATATAAATCACTTCAAAGATTCATTCGGAATGGAACCTGTTCATTTCCTTCCGATAAATCGTGAAGAGAAAATTGAAATGAAAAAAATACCTATAGAAAAAGCAATGAGGCCTTCTATTCCTTCTGAAAATAAAAAAGAAACAAAAATCAACTGGAGTACAAGGAAAAAAGTAATAGGCACCGCTGTAATCGTTTCCGGATTGGTTTGGTTTTCATTAAATCTATATATGGTTGCTCCTAAACATTATGAATCCACCTCTTTAAATCCTTTCGACAGCCAAAACATTGTAATAAATAAAACAGATTCCATTCGTAACATCCCTACCGAGCATTCTATCACCAATTCAACTGAAAATGTTGAGACTTTAACAGTAGCATCAGTTCCGGCCGAAGAAATTACCACATTAGCAAATAACAATTTAGAAATTAATACTACCAAGATTAACGATACTAATTTATCGAATGTTACTTCAAAAGAAAACTCTTCCAATATAAAGAATTCGTTTCCTATAGATAAAAAGAAATTAGATAATGTACCTTTTACAGGCAATAAAAACTATTTAATTGCAGGCGTCTTCAAAATTAAAGAAAATGCTCATTCAATGCTTTTACATCTTCAGCAACTCGGTTTTTCTAATGCGAGAATAATCGAAGCCAATAACCGTAGTTATGTTTCTTATGAAGAATTTATTCGTCCAAACGATGCTATGGTCCTGGCCGACAGTCTACATAGAAAAAATTTAGAGGGCTGGATCTGGAAACATTGATTTAAACGATTTTCCCTTCTTTTTAATTTCAGTAAAAAAACACTAATCGCTATTATTTTTCAACGTCTTTTGTAAATTGCATAAAAGCGTTTCGATTTATTTACTTCATGAGCTCATTACGACAAGGACTTCATCAGAAACTATTACAAAAATTATCTCCTCAGCAAATTCAGCTGATGAAGCTTTTACAGATTTCTGTTGCTACACTGGAACAAAGAATTAAAGAAGAGATACAAGAAAATCCTGCCTTAGAAGAAGGCCCTGACGATTCCGATGAAGAATACAAAACGGAAGAAGAAGAAGAGAAAACAGATAATGATGATGATGAAGAACTCGGAGAACGTGAAGAAGATATTAGTCTGGATGAATATATGGAAGATGATGAAATTCCCGATTATAAAACTTCCGTAAACAACACTTCTCCCGATGATGAAAGACGTGAAATTCCTCTCGGTTCCCAGGGAAATTTTCAAGATCATTTATTATCACAAGTATACCTTCTCGAACTAAATGAACGAAAAGGTCAAATTGCAGGACATCTAATCGGAAGCATTGATGATGATGGCTATTTAAGAAGGGAACTTCCTGCCATTGTTGATGACCTTGCTTTTTCACAAAACATTCAAACAACCACTGACGAACTCGAAAAAATACTAAAATCAATTCAAACGCTCGACCCTCCTGGAATTGGAGCGCGTTCTCTACAGGAATGCCTATTGTTACAACTCGAAAGAAAAGATCAGACACGTGAATCTATAATCCTTGCTAATAAAATCCTCACAGATTATTTTGAAGAATTTTCAAAAAAACATTACGAAAAAATTGGTCGTGAATTAAACGTTGATGATGAAATATTAAAAAAAGGATTCAAAGAAATACTGAAGCTCAATCCCAGACCTGGAAATACAATGAATCAGGGTCAACGTTCTATCGAACATATAATTCCCGATTTTCTAATTACAAATAATGATGGTGTTTTAGAGCTTACTTTAAATGCACGCAATGCCCCTGATCTTAAAGTCAGCAAAGACTATAAAGAAATGCTGGATCATTACAGTAAGGATAAAAAAAATGTGAAAGCAAACAGACCGGCGATTCAATTTGTGAAACAGAAACTCGATTCTGCTAAATGGTTTATCGATGCTCTAAAACAACGCCAGCATACTCTTTTTCAAACTATGCATACAATCATGGATTTTCAATACGAATACTTTCAGGATGGAGATATGCGCAAATTGAAAAAAATGGTCTTGCGCGACATTGCCGAAAAAATTGGTATGGATATTTCTACCGTTTCCCGTGTAGCTAATAGTAAATATGTTCAAACACCTTTCGGTACATTTTTACTAAAAAGTTTTTTCTCAGAAGGATTACAGACAGAAAGCGGAGAAGAGGTCTCCAGCAAAGAAGTAAAACAGATTTTGATGGATTGTATCGGCTCTGAAGATAAACGCCGGCCATTGACTGATGATTCACTGATGAAAATACTTAACGAAAAAGGTTATAATATTGCCAGACGCACTGTTGCTAAATACCGTGAGATGCTCGATATTCCTGTAGCACGCCTCCGAAAAGAATTATGAATCATAAACTGGCACAATTTCTTTCCATCATTCTTCATCCCGTACTAATGCCATCGTATGCCTTGCTGTTAATCTTCAGCCAAAGCACTTATTTTTCATATACCGTTTCGCCTGAAGGAAAGTTTGCACTCTTTTCTATAATAATTTTAAATACACTTCTCTTACCGGTAATTATTTCTTATATTCTAGTTAAACGTGGATGGATAAAATCTCTTGAAATGCAAAAAAGAGAAGAACGAATGATGCCTTTTATTACCAATCTTGTTTTACTTCTATTGGCAGCATTTATGATTTATAAATTAAAACTCCCCCGTGTATTTTTTCTTCTCACATTAGGCGCTGCAGCAGCCGTGGCTATTGCCGTTATCGTTAATATCAAATGGAAAATAAGTATTCACATGATTGGAATCGGCGGATTGATTGGAACATTCTTTGGTCTATCCGCTTTTTTACTCGTAGATTTACGGTTGATGATAATTATTTTTCTACTGATTGCAGGACTTCTGGGTACAGCACGACTTACTCTCGGTGCTCACCGGCCATCTCAAATTTATGTAGGATTTCTTGCAGGTTTTCTTTGCGAATATCTTTTGCTGAGTATCTAGAATGTAAATGAAATACCTAAAGAGTAAGGAATAAGTTCAGTTCCTTTTCCTGTTTTGAAAACATTTACGAGCGAATAATATCCGTTAATAGCATAATTGCTATAACCTATCCGGGCTTCTAATCCGTATTGTAATTTATTTAAGTTTTTAATATTATAACTTTTATACTTTCCATATTTGCCATCAAATTTAGTATGACTTTGTATAAGATACCCCGCTAAAAATCCCAGGTTAATTTTAAATCTTTCTCTCTGTTCATTTAGATTCGTATGAATTCGAATTTCAATAGCAGCCGTAATAAAATTTAAAGACAATTTATTGGTATCATATAAACTATCAGGAATCGTCACTAAAATAGATGCTGAATTGTTATTTCCTGTATCCTGAGGAAGAGCATTTGTATGTACATTCTGAGACATAAATCCCAAACCGGCACCAAAGCCAAAATTGCCGGTTTTATTCATTCTCTCATTCATTAGAAGAAATGAAAATCCACGTGATCGGAAGGGTTTGCTTTTTATTTCCGGCGCCAAACTTCCCCAATTGTCGGATGTCAGGTTTAAAATGAGTTTGTCTTCCCTTTGAACGATAGAAGAAATCGTTTTTTTGGGTGTGTTTTCCTGAGCAAATACTTGCAAAGAAAACAGAACCATTGCTATGACATTCAGTGATTTCATGATCCGGATTGAATTGTAAAACGGAAGGGAAGGTAGACAATTGTGGCATTTGTTTTAAGAGAAGCTAATAAACTATTTGTAATTCTATCATTGAAAAGATACATTTGTGACCCTTTCTCAGGGCCCTTAGCTCATTCGGTTAGAGCAACAGACTCATAATCTGTGGGTGGATGGTTCGATTCCATCAGGGCCCACGACCACAGTGTGAGTGAACAGAGCGGAGTGAACAGTTGCCTTCTGTTCATTCGCTCTGTTACTCAAACTAACACTTGCACTCCAAGATTCAACGGATGAATATGCGTAGAATTAAGTTGTTTTTTATTTTTTATGCTGGGAACAAATACGGCTCAGCAGAGCATTATTAAAGTCTTTGGCTTTTTTCGTGTTTTTAGTTATTTATTCTTGATTTATATTTCAAGAATTATTAGGTTTGTACTTTCAAGTAGTTAAAAGCTTCCTATTTAAATATTGTTTGTAAATATATTATGCATTAAATTATTTTAAAATCAAATGAAAATTTTTTATGTCTTTTCGATTTTAATTTTATTCTTTTTGAATACAAAAGCACAAAATAGAAGTTACATAAAGTCAGACGATATTTGTGTTGTTCAAAATCAACAACAGATTTTTTTATCAAAAAAATATTTAAAAAAATCCCAATCTGATCAAAGCTATGCTACAGCTTCTACTTTAGATAGTACTTACCTTTGGAATTGGGATACAATTACTCAAAATTGGGATGCAAATTCAAAAATCTTATATAATTATGATATTAATTCAAATAGAATAAATAAGATTACACAAATGTGGAATGGAAACGAGTGGATAAATTTTACTAAATATTCATATTCGAACGATTTAAATAATAATTTGACAGAACAAATATTTGAAAATTGGAATGGGAGTAGTTGGAACAATTTTAATAAAAAACTTTATACTTATGATTTTACAAATAAATTAATTATCTTTTTAGAACAGGATTGGAATGGAACAAATTGGAGAGATAAATATCAAGATTTATTTACATATGATTCCAATAATAATTTAATAAAAGATTTGTATCAATACTGGAGTAGTTCTTGGATAAATAGTGATCAAATTATTTATACATATGATTTAAATAATAATCTTATTAATAAGTTTAGCAGTCGTTGGGTAGGGTCTGGCTGGTTTAATGATTTTCAATATATAAACACTTTTGATTCTATTAATAATATCACAAATTCTATTTACCAAATTTGGGGTGGACTTGCTTTTGAAAATATCCGGCAAATTGTTTATTACTATGATTTCAATAATAGTTTGGCATCTTATAAAGTTCAAAATTGGTCTGGCTTTAATTGGGCAAATAGTTCACAATCTTTATTTACGTACGATGCTAACAATAACCAAAAAGTTGTACATAGTCAGCTTTGGAATGGCCAATGGGTTGATTACAATCAATTGTTAAGAACGTATAATATAAACGACAGCCTAACTAGTGAATTAAATCAAAAGTGGAAAGATTCTATTTTGTCAAATTCAGACTCCACTCATTATTATTATTCAGGAATTACAAATATACAAACTTTAGATACACAAAAATCCGTTGCTGTTTATCCAAATCCTACTAATGGTAAAATTACTATCGAAACTTTCACAAGTAAAAATTCTTTTGAATTGTATGAATCGTCTGGGATACTGTTACAGAGAAGTTTTACAACAAATTTTAAATCAGAAATTGACCTAAGTTGTCTTTCAAGTGGTATATATTTGCTAAGGATAATTCATAATAATATAACCATTCATAAAAGAATTTTTAAGTATTAAAATTCAACTTATCGAGATTGACCAATTTTCAGGCATAATAATTTTTTCTTCATAGAATATTAACCCAACGAGACGACTTTTACAACCCCAATGAAAGTTCACTCTCTTTCCCTTTGCACATTTTTTTTTCTTTGTGTAAGTTGCGCAGCGCCTCCAAAAGTTACTTTACCGTTTAATTTCAACCATCCTGATGAGGTAATTAAATTGCCCCAAAAACTCCATGAAATTTCCGGAATAACATTTTACAAGAAAAAAGAATTGGCTTGTATTCAGGATGAAAAAGGTGTCGTTTACTTTTATGATATTAAAAAAGAAAAACTTAGAAATACAACTCCATTTGCTAAAGACAAAGATTACGAAGGTATTACGGATGTAAATGATACGCTTTATGTTTTATGTAGTAATGGAGAAATTTCTGAAATCGACAGTAAAAATGAAGCCGGCCTCGTTTATACATATTCAACGTTTTTGACTAAGCAAAATAATTGCGAAGGACTTTGTTTTGATAATAAATTACATCGACTGCTTATAGCTTGTAAAGGAGTGCCCAAAAAAGGAAGTGCCGGCAAAGGAATGAAAGCCATTTATAGCTTTAATCTTACTACGAAGACAATGGATAATACTCCCGCTTATATTATAGATCCTGATTCTATAAAAAAATATTTTGTCGACATCAAAGAAGATAATATTATTTCAAAAATATTCAAAAATAATTCTTTTGAAAAAGGATTTTTATTTGAACCCTCAGAACTATGTATTGATCCGATTACGGAAGATGTTTACATTTTATCTTCAGTAGGAAAAACAATACTTGCCATGACTTCAGACGGGAAATTAAAATTTTCAGTACATCTTAATCCTGAACTTTACAAACAACCGGAAGG
>JANLOW010000345.1:0-10683 GCA_031366785.1 Bacteroidota bacterium
CATAGATTGTTTGCAGCGGATTAATTGTCTTTTCGAAACTAATCAACGTCAACTTTTATTGGGTTGTATTAATGGAGCACTGTTGTTTAATGACTCAACAAGAAAAGCAACATTGTATAATAGTGCGTTTACCAACATGAGCATTCAGGATATTAAACAATTTAATTTCTATACCTGCTTCGCAACACAGGGAAATGGTTTGATTTTTTGGGATGGTAAAAACAAAACTACAATTACCGAAAGTAACGGACTTGCCAGTGATTTTGTAAGTAATATTTTAGTTCACAACAATGATATATGGTGTGCAACTAATATGGGCATTAGCCATGTTCAGTTTAGCGATGCAAATAAATTTAGTTACAGCATTACCAACATTACTACTAAGGAAGGACTGCCTGCCAATGAAATTAATGATCTTGCTTTTTTGAACGATACTATTTGGGTTGCAACCAATTCAGGTATTTGTTTTTTTAATAGCCAACATAATTTTGTCAATAGTGTTGCACCTTTAGTTTATATCAGATCTATGATCATTAATGGTGCTGATACAACTATTAAAAACAATTATTCATTGCCGCATGATTATAATAACCTGAAAATTTCGTTTCGAGGCATCTCATTCAAAAGTCAAAGGGAAATTAGTTACCGGTATGTTTTAAAAACTGATGGGGATTCTATTTTTGGAATCACCAAAAACACCGAAGTGGAATTTTTAGCATTGAGTGCCGGCAATTATTCTTTTTATGTGTTTGCCCAAAACAGTTCGGGAATCTGGAGTAAAAACGCTGCTGCATTATCATTTACCATCAATCCTTCATGGTGGCAAACATGGTGGTTTCGGTTGATTATCCTACTTGTTTTGTCGGCTTCGGTTTTGGCTTTTAACAGAAGTCGTGTTCGAAGGATCAAAGAAAAATTCAGCCTTGAAAAAAAGCAGGCATCGCTTCAACTGACAGCCATGCGTGCACAAATGAATCCGCATTTTATTTTTAACGTGATGGGTTCCATTCGTAACTATATGCAGAAGAATGATAATGAATCAGCCGAAAAGTATCTTATCTCTTTTGCAAAATTAGTAAGATACACGCTAGACAATTCGGATATTCAGGAAGTGACGTTAGAAGAAGAATTAAATGCAATACGGGAATATGCATTTCTTGAAAGTAAGCGTTTTCAAAATGGCTTTGACTTTGAAATAAAAGTGGAAGAAGGTATTGATATGGATGACATCATGCTTCCATCCCTGCTGTTACAGCCATTTGTTGAGAATGCAATCAAACATGGTATGGAAAGGTTAAACGGTAAAGGACACCTGTTAATCGAAATAAAAAAAATAAAAGATTCCGTTAGTATAGCCATCCAGGATAATGGCGTAGGGAGAAACGATTCGTCTCAATGGAATGAAGCAATGCGGGGAAAGCATACTTCCCATGGTTCAAAGCTGACATTTGAACGCGTCGCTGCTTATAATAAGGCCTACAATAAAAATATAAAAATGAAGGTGATTGATTTGGCCAATGCAGACATCCAGGGCACCCGGGTCGAGATTAGTTTATAGCAATCTTTTCATTATATTTGAAAAACAAACCATATTTTAATTAATTGATGATTTCTGCCTTAATAGTAGATGACGAAAAGGAATATCGCGAATCGCTCCAAAAATTACTCAAAGATAATTGTCCGAATGTCAGGGTAGTGGATGAAGCTAATTCGGTCGCAGAAGCCATTCAAATGATAGGAAAACATCACCTCCAACTTGTTTTTTTAGATATTGAAATGCCTCGTCAGAATGGTTTTGATTTGCTAAGGAAACTGGACAAGATCGATTTCAAAATTATTTTCGTTACGGCACATGCACACTATGCGATTCGAGCAATTAAATTTTCTGCAATCGATTATTTGTTGAAGCCTCTGGATGCAATTGAATTGAAATTAGCAGTTGATAAAGCCATCGGCGAAGCAGATAATAATCATCACATGCATAACAAAGGATTGCTCGACAACATCGATGCAGGCGCCAATCAAAAACTCGCTGTGCCAATTAAAGACGGACTTGTATTCCTGCCACTCAATGACATTATCCGCCTCGAAGCCGATGGTACATACACTTATATTTTCATTCGTGGTGAAAAATATACGGCTTCGAAAAACATCAAAGAGTATGAAGATATCCTGGTTGGACAACATTTTTTCCGTTCGCATAAATCTCATCTCGTCAATCTGAATCACGTAGAAAAGTTTAGTCGTGTGGATGGCTATTTTGTTCAGATGAGCGATGGCTCCCGTGCTGAAGTTTCCCGCAGAAAACAGGAAGAGTTTCTTGTGATGATGGGAAGGCGGTAATTTATGCTCCTTTCGTGATGAGCTGGAATACTTTTAACAGATTTTTTTTGATTTCTACCTTTTATTCGTCTTCATTACCGTTCGTTGGTTAAAACTACCGTTCGTTAAGATCCTCTTTTTTTTTAATTTATTTCTGTATTCTTTTGATGTGGAATAAATATTTATGAAAAAATATTTTAATATTTCCTTTTCCCCCAACTAAAAAACTTGACCATGAAAAACAATTACAAAAATAAATTTAAAACTATTTATTTCAATATCAAAAAACTAAACAAAGTTCATGCTGTTTATTTTTTACTTTTCATAATCGTACTCATGCCAAACCTAACAATGGCACTAGCACCAATGCAGGTTAACTTTACTGACTCAACATTTCAAAATGAATTATGTGGTTTTGATGATGTGCTTAAAGACCGTTTACAGAATATCCCCGGGTATCAGCAGCTCATTGATTCAACTCAAAATGAACTGTCTAATTATATTAGTTTAAATCTTTTAAATTCAAGACAGTCTCCAAGTATTTATACCATACCGGTTGTGGTGCATGTAATCTATAAAACAGGTGAGGCTATTGGTACCGGAGCCAACATAAGTTATGCTCAAATTCAGTCACAAATTAATGCAATGAATGCAGCCTTCGCTAATGATTATCCAATCTACAACACACAAGGTCAAGGAGCACGTGCTGTGAATACAACAATAAAATTTTGTTTGGCAAAGAATACTCCTGTGGATTTTTTCTGGACAAATACATCAGAACCTGGTGTTATGAAATACGAATTTGCTGCGAACGATCCGATACACGAGCATCATCCAAATGATGCAGATCGAACTATACTTTTAATCGGTGCTCCGGCATTCCCATATAGTAAGTATCTTAATATATGGTTAGTAAGTAAGATTTGCACGGGAGGAGCACCTTGCATGAACCCAGGTATAAATGGAATTATTGATGGTTATGCTTCATTGCCTACATCTGGTACTTCAACTTTGTTAGATGGTATTGTTTGTCGACTTGATTGTTTTGGAGATAATACCGTTCCAGGGAGTCCTGTTAGTTTTAATCTAAGATTGCAACAAGGAAAAGTCATGGCACACGAGGCGGGTCATTATCTTAATCTTTTCCATACATGGGGAAACGCGGATGGAGCACCAGCTGCTTGTTATGGTATGAATTTCCCAGATCCACCGTGTACGTCCTTTCCATGCGTATACACACCAGATGCCTGCAATTATTATGGTGATAAATGTTGTGATACTCCACCGTCTTCTTTGGATAATGATCAATGCGGTAAATCACCTAATTCTTGTACCGAAGTTTATAATAATTCAGATCAAATAGATCAAATAGAAAATTATCTCTCCTATTCAGGAGAGGCTTGCGTGAATACATTTACACAAGATCAGAGCTACAGGATGGTAGGAACATTAACAGGATTAAAGAACGGCTCACCAATCTTTCCTACAAGATATAATTTATGGCAATCGGATAATTTAACTTCTGCAGGAGTTATTAATACTGAAAACATTGACAAATGTGAATGCTGTAAATTGACGGCAGATTTTTATATCGATCCCATAATAAATTGTCCGGGAAATTGCGTTAAATTTTTTATACCTGATGGACCTGGATTTTGTGCTACATCCTGGTCATGGGAATTTTATGGAGGAATACCAGCAACATTTACATCAATTAATCCTCTGGTGCGAACAACGACTGTTTGTTTTCCGGACAATGATATGCATATGGTTACTTTAACTGTTTCTGACCCTACCGGTAATAGTATAGTCAAGACATTGCCTGTAACGATTAATGGTGAATGTTGTCCGATAATTACTGCTCGCAATAATAGCCCTGTTTGTGTAGGTGATGTGTTGCAATTCTACGCATCATCACGAAATGGAAATACTACATATAACTGGCAAGGCCCTAGCGCTTTACCAGCAGTTGAGAATCCAATTTTATCAGGTGTCACGATGGCCAATGCCAGAACTTATATTGTTACTGTTCCAGCTGTAAATGGATGTCCGAATACTGCAACTACAACAGTATTTGTAAAACCAGATTTAGCTGCACCAAACAGTGTATTTTTATGTAACAACCCGATTACGCTTTTTTCGAACGACCCGAATGCTCATTGGACGTTTCCCAATACGACAACTGTTCATCAAGAGAACCTGATATTACCAGTAAGTGCAGATCTTGGACGATATTATGTCAGGACTGCAGACTACTGGACCAAACGAGCAGATGTTCCAGACTTCGACCTCGTTGATAACAAGGGTAGAATGACTGCTTCAGCTTTTAGTATTGGAGAAAAAGGTTATTTGGGGATAGGAGATTCCCGCACTAAATTTCCAAATGATTTTTGGGAATTCACACAAGCTTCTGGAAGCCCCTCAAATAATGGAATTTGGTCAGCTAAACAATTTTTACCAGGTTCAGCCGGACTACGTGGAGCAGTATCTTTTAGTATCGGAGGCAAAGGATATTTTGGAACAGGAGACGCAAGAGTAGAAAAGAATACTCATTACTTAACTGATCATTTCTGGGAATATGACGCTGTTAATGATACCTGGACTCAAAAAGCAAATGTTGGAGGAGGTGCTCGATTTTTGGGTTCAGGTTTCAGCATAGGTAATAAAGGGTATATCGGATTCGGAGAAAATTCAGCAGGTACCCTACTTTCGGATTTTTGGGAATACGATCGAGAGACAAATAGTTGGACACAAAAAAAATCTGCTGGCTTTCCCTCTGCTTCTCTTCAAGCTCCAAAAGGCAGAACCTATTCAGTAAGTTTTAGTATTGGCAATAATGGATATATAAGTACTGGCTTAATAAAAAATGGTAGCAATCTAGTTTTTCTAGATGATATTTGGGAATTCAACCCTATTGGAATCGGAACCTGGACACAAAAAACTGCTTTTCCAGGAGGGGCGCGTTATGGAGCAGTAGGATTTAACATAGGTTGCAAAGGCTATTTAGGTACCGGAATTCTTGTAAATGGAACCTATAAAAAGGATTTTTGGGCATTCGACCCGCTTGGAGCTAATGGATTCGGAACCTGGACTCGAAAAGCAGATTTTGATGGCGACCCACGTTATTTAGCTGTAGGTTTTAGTATAGGAAACAAAGGATATATTGGTACTGGTCAAAAAGCAGGAACACCAGGGAATGAAATTAATTTTATATCTGACTTTTGGGAATACGAAGCTGAAGCTTGTGGTGAATGCAGGTATTCATCATTTGTAGATGTATTTCCATGCACCTCCTGCAAATCATATTGTGCAAGTTTTGATGACGATCCTACTCTCAATTGGCATATAATTGAAGCAAGCAATTCTTCGACTTCAACTCTTTCAATCCCTTTTGTTAGTAATAGATATCTTCAGTTCAATCAAAATGATGAATCACATTTGATTGAAACAAATAATTTGTTCACAGGCAGATGGTGTTGCGGAGAATTTTCGTACGACTATCAAATTTTTAATGATGGACATATTCCTGGTCCTGAATACCCGGTTATTTATATTAAATCTAATGGCAAGGGATTTAAATTTACTTCAAGCACAGCAGTTACTAGGATTGACGGTTGGGTAAAGATCCGGGTACCAATAAATGATTGTCAATTCAACAGCACATCCGACTTTGGGACATGGGAGCCCATCGCTGGAACAGAAATTTCTGATTGGTTTAATGTACTTAGTAGTGTTAATCATTTTCAGTTTGAAGTATTAAAAACCTCTCCCAATCAAAGAGAAGTGCGTTTTGATAATATTTGCCTGACTCCTGATGTACCAACATTTTCAATTGACCCATCATCTTGTAATGGTTTATGTTGTAATGTAACTCATTCATGCTGTCAAACCTTTAGCTACAAGTGGTCAGATGGACCACCTACACAATGTATATCTAATGTGATAGAAGGAAATAATTACATTGTAGTAATTACCGATCAGCATGGAACTACATACACTAAATCAATTACAGCTCCTCCACAATTAAAATTTTTATGTTTTGGTGGATTTGAAAATAATTGTTCAAATGATCCTACTTCAAGTCAAATTAGTTTTACTGTTAACGGTGGAACAGGAATGAAGATTACAACAGTACATAGAAACTCATTAACCGGTCCTGTCGTTGGAGTTCATTCTTCTCAAAATGATGATTCATTCCTATTTAATGGAGTTGGTGTTGGACATTATTGTGCCGAAGTTGTCGACCAAAATGGATGTACACGCACATGCTGCTGTGACGTTGTTTATCAGCCTGATTTCTGTGAAAACTTTGAATCAGGTTTGAATGGCTGGCAACAAGACCCGGGTAGTTCATCACTGAATGTTTTTATAAGCACGGTTGGATCAATTGGTGGCTCCAACGATCATTATCTGGCAACTAATTCATCCGGCAATGTAGAAACCAAATTAGATGCAGGACTTTCGTCCCTTGGTAAATGGTGTTGCGGCGAATTCAGTTTCGACATGAGAATTTATAATACCAGTGGAAGATCAGGTAATGATAAATGGCATCCAATGTTTGAAATTACAGATGGTACCTCTACTTTTATCTTTACATCCAGTGAATATGTTGATGAAACCGATTGGAAGCTTAACATACGAGCTCCAATATCCGGTTGTGGTTTCAACGAAACATCAGATTTAGGAACCTGGGCTCCGGTTGATCAAACGGTGACAGGCAGCTGGAGCAGTGTTATCAGTAACATTACTGCAATCAGATTTATCATTCCACCGCATTCATCAGGTGCTGATCAAATTCATACTGGAATTGACAATGTATGTTTTAAGCGCAATGTGACTCATTTTTATTTTGAAGTATCTAATTGCAAGGATATACTATGTATAAAAACTGATGGATGTTGTAAAACGATTACTAAGTACCTATGGTCCACAAACAGTACTCTTGAATGTATAAGCGGAATAAATGAAGGTACCGTTTATTATGTAACAGTAACAGATCAAGAGAATAATACTTACACAACATCCATTATTGCTCCACCGCGTTTACATTTACATTGTTTTGATAATACAGTGAATTGTTCCAACATTCAAAATAAAGGTAATCTTGCATTTTATAGTACAGGTGGGACAGGGATAAAAACAGTTATCTTAAAAAAAGGTTCGCAAACTATTGAAACGGTTTCTCAATTCCCGGGTTTTACTTCTTATTTGTTTCGTAATTTATCTCCCGGACATTACTGTGCTTATATTACCGATGAAAACGGTTGTACGGATTTTTGTTGTTGTGATTTAAAAGAATCAAGCGCTGAGGCTAATCCCAACGACGTATCAATTTGCACAAGTGCAGGCATTCAACTACATGCATCAAATGCATTGCCTGCTCCAAAGTATTTATCAGATTATACTTTTGCATTTTCAGACGGTGGAGGATTTAATCCGATTTTTGAAAATGGAGGCAATGTTGTTTCGGGTCTAAAGAATGATGATGCAATTGTTGAAGTGCCAATCGGATTCGCATTTGTGTATGAAGGAGTTTCGTACTCGAGTTTAAGCGCAAGCTCAAATGGGTTTTTAACTTTTGGATCTGCTGAAAATAATTCAACAAATAATTTAGATGCAAGTGTTATAAGAAATGTCATTGCTCCGCTATGGGATAATTTAAGTGGAATTAGTATTGATGGAGTTGATACAGCATACGGCACCCCATCCTATTTAACAACAGGCGTTACGCCAGATAGAATTTTTACATTTGAATGGCTGAATTGGTATTGGGATAATTCGGCAATTAATTCATCCATATCTTTCCAGGCAAAATTATTTGAGAGCGATAGCCATATTGAATTCATTTATCGACAAGAATCCGGAATACCATCGAATGCATCGGCTTCTATTGGGTTATCAGGTTCTTTCGTTGGAGATTATTTATCATTAGATAATTCATCTGCTTCACCATATGCAAATTCTCTTTCTGAAACAAATACGATTTCGATTAAACCCGCAACAGGACAAGTATATAAATTTACTCCGCCGCCACCTGATGTTGTTTCATATTCATGGTCACCGGCAGAATCATTAAACGATCCAACCAGCCCCAATCCTATTGCAACACCACCTTTAGGTACAACTATATATACTGTGACTGTTACAAATGGTAACTGTTCAGCATCCGCTACAGCAACTATTACATCGGGTCAGGCATTTGTATGTTCTCCGGCAACGATCGGTAGTGCATCTGCATGTTCAGGAACAACATTTTCAGTTACTGCCCATTCTACGGGTGGTGGAGAGCCATTTAATTATGCATGGACTGATGGTGTTGGAGGAGTATATCCAAATGCGCAAAGTATTTCTGCGAACTTAGCAGCCGGTCTATACACATTTGATTGCCTCATAACAGATGGCTGCGGAGATCCTGCCTGCATTTCAAGTGTAACGGTAAATGTAAATTCGACGCCGTCTTCAAGTATTTCCCCATCAGGTCATGTTTCTGTATGCAGCAATTCCGTTCCGATACAATTAATTGCAAGTACGGATATTGGGAATATGTACCAATGGAGTAGAAATGGAATTGATTTAAATGGTCAAACTGGTTCTGCACTTAATGTTAGCTTTTCAGGAACGTATAATGTCAAAGTCTCCCAATCGTTTTCAGGTACATGGACACAAAAATCAAATATCGGAGGCTCTCCACGATTCCATGCGACAGGATTTAGTATTGGGAACAAAGGATATTTCGGAACGGGCTATAATGGTACAATACAAAAAGATTTTTGGGAGTATGATCCATCAAACGACACCTGGACGCAAAAGGCCGACTTCGGCGGAACGGCACGTAATGATGCAACCGGATTTAGAATTGGCAACAAAGGTTATATCGGATTGGGTATAGATGTAACGGGCGAGAGAAACGATTTCTGGGAATACGATCCAATATCAAATTCGTGGACGCAAAGGGCCAACTTCGGAGGTGTTGCGAGGGCCCGTGCTACGGGTTTTGGAATCGGTACTAAAGGCTACATTGGTATTGGAGAAACTGCTACTTATTATAATGATTTTTGGGAGTATGACCAGTTAACAGATGTGTGGATTCAAAAAGCATACTTCCCTGGTATCCCTCGCGGATCAGCAGTTGGATTTAATATTGGTTCGAAAGGGTATATCGGCACAGGTTGGGGAGGAAATCATAACAGAGATTTCTGGGAGTATGATCCTGGCACAGATGCATGGACACAAAAGGCAGATTTCGGAGGAATCGGTCGTGAGTTTGCTGTCGGCTTTAGCATCGGCACAAAAGGATATATTGGTACTGCTGCCGATATTTTTTTAAATGATTTCTGGGAATATAATCAAGCATCGGATACATGGATTCAAAAAGCTGATTTTGCAGGAAGCGCACGTTATTCATCTTTTGGTTTCAGTATTGGTAACAAGGGATATATCGGAGCGGGAAGGGATGGCATTGGAATTAAAAATGACTTTTGGGAATACAATCCCGGAAGCGAATGTAGTTCTACATCATCTGTAATTGTAACCGTTATCCAAAATGCTTCTCCGCCAATTGATGTTTTACCTGCTAATATTAATGCAAGCGTGGGTGCAACTTCAAGTATTAATTATATGGGAAGTTGTTCGCCACTTGCCGGACAACTAGATTGGTACAATGTTCCTGTCGGCGGAACACTTCTGTCATCTACTTCTTCATTTAATCCAATAACTGATGGAGGAGTGAGCACAGCTACACCAGGTATATTTAATTTTTATGCTGAATGCCCGAATGGTGGTTGTTCCAGTGCACGGACACATGTAACATTTACAGTAGTTGCTGATGGCATCGTGACGATAAGTGCAAACATTTTTCTTGAAGGTTATTATATCGGAGGTGGATTAATGAATAACACATTATACATAACCGGAGTTTCGCCGAATCCATTAGATGCCGATACAATTTTCGTCAGCGCCATGGATCCAAATTCACCTTTTGCAGAAGTCGATCGTCAACCTGGAATTCTAAAGACTAACGGAGATATAATAGTTACTTTCGGTCCGGCAGTTATATTAAATAATTCGTATTATTTAAAACTCAATCACAGGAATTCCGTCGAAACATGGAGTGCGGCTCCGGTGCTGTTAAATGCGATAACCACCTATTCATTCTCTTCAGCTGTAACACAAGCGTTCGCATCTAATGAGGCTGTAACTTTTGATGCCCTTTACGCCGCAATGTATACAGGTGACATCAACAAGGATGGAGCCGTTGATGTTTCTGATTTTCTTGAATTGGATCCATCCATTCAAAATGGAGATGGCGGATATGCTATTGGTGATTTAAATGGTGATGGAGCCGTTGATGTTTCTGATTTC
>JANLOW010000355.1:0-2240 GCA_031366785.1 Bacteroidota bacterium
ATTTCTGACATCCACCCCGTATTGAGCGTCATAAATTTTACAAGAGATTGCTGAGGGTAAAGTCGTAAAGTTACCGCCACTATTAACAATAATTCCCCTCCACATATTACTGCATGAAGAAATCGTACTGCCGTTTTGAAGTGTCAGCGTAAATGAGCCCGTTGAAATACTTACTCCTGTCGCAGCAGTAATCTGGCAATTATTTAACACTGTACTTTGGATAAGTGTGATGTTGCTGTTCAGATTATATACACCGGCGTTAATTGTAGGATGGCTATTAAAATAAGCTTGATCCAATAATGTACCTCCACCGCAACAAGAAAGATTTAAACTTGCTGAAGCGGTTGAAGTACAACCGTTTGCATTTGTTGCCGTAACAGAATAATTCGATTCAGCAGCGGATGTTGGAATACAACTTGTAGTTTCATGATTCGGTAGCCAGCTATAAGAATTGAATACTGCGTTAGTACATAGTTGCGTTCCTATGCATGGCGTTCCCCCTGGCGTGATACTTACAGGGGGATTTGGCATTATAGTAACGACAGTTGTTGAACTGTTTGTGCAGCCACTTGCCCCTGTACCAACGATAGTATAGGTGGTTGTAACGGATGGGTTCGCGTTGACAACAGAACACGTGGTACAATTCAATCCTTGTGAGGGAGACCATGAATAAGATGTCGCATTACTCGCAGTTAAAGTTATTCCGGAACCACCAGCACAGAAAGGAAGAGGATTTAATGGTGAAACAGAAACAGGAGGAGCAGGATTAACGGTAACAGTTACTGTTCCTGAATTAGTGCAACCGTTGATCCCTGTTCCAATTACAGTATATGTAGTTGTTATTGCTGGTGTCGCTGTAGTTACAGAACAATTAATGCACGACAATCCGGTCGCCTGTGACCAATCGTAGGATGATGCACCACTTGCTGTGAGTTGCACCGATCCGCCTCCACAAAAAGGATTGGGGATTGCAGGTGAAATTGAAACGCCAGGTGATGTTAAAAATATTATTTTTACATCATCATGGACGGCCGTACATGATCCGGATGGAACGTTTGTCGTAAAGGTTAATTGAACCTGTCCATTTACAATATCGGCAGCACTTGGAGTATAGATCGCTGTAGGTGAGGAAATAATATTAAAGTTGCCTGTTCCGTTTGAACTCCAAGTAGCAGATGTTGCCGTTCCACCAAAAGTGCCATTTAAATGTACAATATTATTTCCGCATATAGTTTGATCATTACCGGCATAAACAGTTGCACCAATTATTGTAACGTCTCTATGGAATTCATAATCGCAAGTTTGTGTACCGGGACTCACTAAACTTGGTGGAAAATGTGCATGACAATGAACGGTATACGTGCCAGGTTGAGAATAAGTATGTGAAATCAATTCAGGTGTTATACCCACGAAAACGGGAGTATGATTTAATAGTGTTGCATTATCCCCGAAATCCCAATCGCAAGTTACTCCAGTTTCATAATTCCCAATATATGATAAGGTAAGTGGATTACAAACGGTAACGGTAGGTGTTGTTGGACAATAATTAGTCGCTCCACTAATATAAAATAATTCATTATTTGTACAATATTGATTGTTATTGGGATTTGAACTGATCTGTTTCGTGGGAGTATACATAAACCATTGAAAACTCCCTTTAGTGATTATCGAATTTCCAACATCTGTTAAATGAGAATTATTCATATTTTCTAAAAAAATTCTCTCTGCAGTAAAAAGATTTTGTTCCGGATGAGTCACATCATTTAACCAATCGTATAATCCTTCCGAGTTGCCTGGACCATCGGAGTTGAAAAGCGGCGTAATAAGTGTACCTGAGGGTGATGAATTTTTGAATGCAACTACTCCAGGTGTAAAAGGAGAATAATTCCAAAAATATCCGGGGTTATTATTTGGTAAAGTCGGGTAGTCAGTTAAATAAATACGGTCGGCCTTAGGATCAATAAAATCTGCTTCATCCTGTACAAGTGTAGTTGGAGCATTGGGTGGTAAATCCTTTAAAACCGCATAGATATGGATTTTGAAGTGATACGAAGTATTTGCATTCAATGAAACGAGAGCATTTAGTAAAGTTGTAAATCCTGCCCAATCGTAGTTAGTATACGATCGCCAATATTCATACTCAATATCAAATACATTAAACTTACAGCCAGTAAGAGAATTGTTTTGATAATAGCTGTCAATAATTCTTAAATAACATTTGAGATATTCGGAAACTAAAG
>JANLOW010000358.1:0-46202 GCA_031366785.1 Bacteroidota bacterium
GTTATGTGATGGGGTGGAGGGGAATTTGAATCGTAATTTAGATTGGCAACGTAAACTATATTTTCTTCATCGTCTACGGCAAGTCCATGTGGTTGAAAACCTGTATAAACTGAACCAACAATACTTAAATCATTATAATTAATTACATATACAGAACCATGTCTTGAAGGACTTAAAGGTTCTTCAGTACAACTTACAAAAATGTATGGATGCCTTTGCGATACATCAAATTCTTGGGGCAGCAATCCAACTGGAATTACAGCTAACAAACTATCATTGGATGTTTGAAAAACTCTAACTTCTGACGTGCCCTGGCAGCTTACAAAATATTTGGTTCCATCGGGAGTTAAGAACATTTCATGAGGTTTAATAGAAGAACTTGTAGAAACAGGCTGGCCGGGAACCAAGCTAATCTTAACTTCCTGATCAAAAAATGGTGCTGAATTTAAATCAATTTTATTTACAAAGTTACCACTTTGACATGTAAGGTATAAATATCTTCCATCAATGGTAACAAAACCTCCATGTGGTGAATCGTGTGTTAAAAAAGTTATTGGAGTCATCGTTTCCAGGTTAACTATTTGTGTTCTTCCACCCAAATCATTTACGAATCCCGTTTTTCCATCAGGCGTGAATATTATCGTATTCCACAGATGAGAAATATTATCTAATTCAAGAGTACTAACCAATGCATCATCCGTTGTTCGGAATTTCTGTAGTATTTTTCCTGAGACAAAAACGACATACCAATAATTACCATCAGGCGAAACACGAACTTGATGAGGAGCTTCAATAGCCAAAGAATCAGCACCAACATTGATATAACGCATTATTACTTTTGTCTTCGCATCTACGACTGCTACTTTATCGCATCCTTGCATGCAGATATATATTTTTTTCCTGTTTGGATTATCGGAAAATTTTATTGACCCATTTTTATCAGGGGAACCACGTTTTATCCAGTTTTCTAATGTTTGATATTCTTCTTCACTTAAACTCGGTTTTAAATAAGGCATCCTGGGTAATAATACAGGCGCTCTTGTTGAATCGGTATTTACGGTGTATAACAAATAACTGTATTCCACTGAAAAAGGTATTACGCTTGTTCCATTTCTCCCTCCATCAAACATTGAATTCCAAGTAGTATAATCAAGTCCGCCGGCAGAGGAACGACTGATAGCATTATGGCAACCTTCAACAGCACATTTACTGACAAGAATTTTTGCAACATCATCCGGATATCCTGTATCGGGTAATGTTTCAACTTTATCATATGTGCATGAAAAAAGTAAAACCAATGACAACAAAAGAATTTTATTTTTATTCATTTTTTATTCGCTAACGTAAATAATCAATACCGATTAAACAAACGTCACTTTAATTTCATTAGTTACTTTGTTTGCCAATTAAAATTAATTCATTCGTACATTGCGGCTCTATATACAAACTTATGTACCATTATTTCGCTATTTTCAAACCTTTTGGGATGCTTTCTCAATTTACTTCTGAAGGAGCCCATAAAACGCTTGCCGACCTGAATTTTAAATTTCCAATTGATGTTTACCCCGTCGGAAGACTTGATGCTGACAGTGAAGGCATCATTTTATTAACGAATGATAAAAGAGTTAATTCTAAATTATTGGAACCTGCGAATAAACATCGACGTAAATATATTGTACAATTAGAAGGAGATGTTACGAATGAAGCCCTTCTTTTATTAGAAAAAGGCGTTAAATTAAATGATAAAGGAACCATATACGAATCCTTACCAGCGAAAGCGACCATCGTTGAACCCCCTGAGTTACCAGAAAGAAATCCTCCGGTTCGTTTTAGGAAAAGTATTCCTACAAGTTGGATTGAACTGATTATTCATGAAGGTAAAAACCGGCAAATAAGAAAAATGACTGCGGCTATTGGTTTTCCTACTCTTAGACTTGTTCGTGTTGCCATAGAAGATTTAAAATTAGATAAAATGGAAAATGGCCTTGTTCAGGAAATAAGCAAGTCTGTTTTTTATTCGCAATTAAAATTATAATATAAAATTATTATTCACTAAATTGTAATTCATAATATAGAAAAACATCTCCTCAATGAAGATTAAATTATTTATACTGATCATTCTTTTATTTAATAATATTCAATTTTCATTAGCTGAAGATCCAATTACTCCAATAATTAAAAATAAAAAATGTGGTACAGTAAATCATAGAGAATATTTGAAAACTAAAAATGCACTTTATGATCAACAAATTATCCAGGATGAAAATTTTCTGCAACAACAATTACTAAATTCATCAAATACTTCTGATCTAAATACTGTATATACGATACCTGTAGTGGTACATGTTTTATATTTTACCAATGGACAAAATATTTCTGATTCGCAAATACGTTCTCAGATCGATGTACTCAATGAAGACTTTGGCAGAACAAATGCCGATACAACAAATACACCTCAACCATTCGATTCATTAGCTTCATCAACCAGTTTTCAATTTTGCCTGGCTAATCGTGATCCCAATGGTGCAACAACCAATGGCATTGAACGCAGACAGACTACAGTTCAGGGTTTTCAAACAGATGATGGTATGAAATTTTATTCTTCAGGAGGTCTTAATGCCTGGGATGTAAGTAAATATTTGAATATTTGGGTTTGTGATTTAGGTGGGCAAATTCTTGGTTATGGTGAAGAACCTTCCAGCTTTCATACAAACACTTTTGGTGTCGTCATTCATTATACGGCTTTTGGAAGAACAGGTGTTGTAAGTGCACCGTATCATTTAGGACGAACATGCACACATGAAATATCACATTGTTTTAATCTTTATCATATATGGGGCGATGAAGATTTATGTTCAGGAACTGATTATGTAACCGATACTCCCAATCAGGCTAAAGCAACTTATGGCTGTCATAGTTTTCCATTTGCAGAAATGTGTACAGTAAATTACCCTGGAATAATGTATATGAATTATATGGACTACAGTGATGATGATTGTATGAATATGTTTACGAAAGGGCAAGCTACCCGAATGCTGGCTTCTGTCAATACATACTACCCTTCATTAAAAACTTCCAATGGCTGTCTCTCTAATGGAATAGAATCATTATCTGATTTTGAATTCAGTATTTATCCGAATCCCAATTCAGGAATTCTCAACATTAATTTGTTTACATCTGAAAATATTGGTTCAACGGCCAAAATTCGTATAACAGATATTCTTGGTAAGGTTGTTTTTGAATCTGTAATAAATAATCCAAATCGTTTAGGATACCGTTTAGATATCCGTAGCTTCAATAAAGGAATTTATTTTGTAACTTTATATAATGATAATTTCAAAATAACTGAAAAAATTTCACTTACTTATTAAAAATATTTTTTTTGAGTTTTAATATCAGACGATTTCATTTGCCATTTGTAAAAATAATTTTAACGCTTTCTTTTTTCTTTCATCGAAGTTGTAATCGAGTGACTTTGTTAAATATTGAATAATCTCTGCTTCAGAAAAATCTGTGGAACTTTCTTTTTTTGCAATATCTTTTATTGAGTTTAATCCATTTTTCAAAGCGTCATTAAAATCAGAAAGAAAATCTTTTTCAAGTTCCAATAGACTTACCCAACATGCAAATACAAAGGGAAGGCCGGTAAATAATTTCCATTCAGCTGACAAATCATAGACATAAGGAAATTTATTTTTTATTAAAAGTGCTCGGTCGCCAATAACGACTCCGGCTGTTTCGGTACTAATATTTTTTTCAAAATTAAATGAGGTTTCTTCCCATTTAGGGTTAATATTCCAGAATTTTTTTGCCAGAACACGCGCTAATAAAACGGAAGTCCGTGACTGATAATCAAGAAGAATGGATTTTATTTCTTTTAAAGGGACTTCGCTTAAAAGCAAAACGGAATTAACGGCTCCGTCAGCGCCTATACAATAATCACTAATGGTTGAGTAATTTTTTAGCCTTGGTAAAATGGAAACTGGAATAAGCCCGATATCAGCCTTGCCTCCGAGCATTTTTTCAGCACAAATGGATGGAATATCTTCACTGATTTCGACAGGTAAATTAAATTTCATTTTTTTTATTCCATTAATAAATGGTTTACTATTCAAATATGAAACAATAGATATTCGAATTGGAATTTGGCTGTCCATTTAATTATTCAGAATGAAAATTTAAATATCAATTTCGATTAATTCTTCAACATTTTTCGATTTTACACCCAGATCAGGATTTTTTCCTCGTAATTTTCTAACTCTGTTTTTTAATCGTTCACTTATAAGATACATAACAGGAACCATTATAAGAGTTAAGAATGTAGCGAATACCAATCCGAAAATCATTGTCCATGATAACGGTCCCCAGAAGGCTGTATTATCTCCACCAAAGAAAATATGCGGATTGAATTCACTGAATAGTTTTGAGAAATCGATATTTAGTCCGAATGCCAGTGGTAATAACCCCAAAATTGTTGCTGAAGCGGTTAAAATAACAGGCGTCATTCTTGTTTTACCGGCTTCAACAATTGCATCGAATACAGGAACTCCTTTTGACCTAAGAAGATCGGTGAACTCTACCAGGAGAATTCCATTTCTAACGACAATTCCAGCGAGAGCAATTATTCCGACACCACTCATAACGATAGAGAATTCCATTTTAAATAAAGAGAATCCAATAAACACTCCGATAATACTAAAGAGAATTTCGGTGAGAATGATTAATGGTTTACTGATTGAATTAAATTGCAATACGAGTATTATTATAATAAGCAGGAGGGAAGCCATCATTGCCCAACCCAGGAATGCCGATGTTTCGGCTTGTTCTTCCTGTGAACCTGTCATTTTTATGGTAACTGTTTCCGGAGCCGGAAAATTCTTTAATGCTTTTTGAATATCCTGAACTACTGCATTTTCATTATATCCTGTTAATACGTTAGATGATAAACTTACAATTCTTTTTTGATTTTTTCTTTTTATAACACCATATGTATCTGAATATTTAACTTCGGCAAATGATGATAAAGGAACATTTCTAATAGCACCTCCCATACTCATATCTCTGTATAGAATTTTTAAATTTCGAAGCATGTCAACATTGTAACGCTGATCATCCTGGTATTTTATAACAATATTATAATCATCATTAACATCGCGATATTTTGAAATATCTGTTCCTAATACACCTAGAAAAATTTCATTACCAATCGTATATGTCGAAATCCCTTCACGATTAGCACGCTCACGGTTAATATTAAAAACGATTTGGGGTTTTTGATCTTGTAAATCACTTCGCAATTCCTCAACTCCGTCAATCTTGAGTGAATCAAGCATTCGTTTTAAGGATTTACTACTACTTACGAGCTCTTCGTAATTATCACCGGCAATTTCAATGTTGATTGGTTTTCCGACAGGAGGTCCGCCTTGTTCCTGGGCAACACTAATCTCTGCTCCTGCAATTCCTTTGACTGCATTTCTGATCTTATCAAGATATTTAGCGGTCGATTCACCACCCCTTTTTCCAAATTCTACAAAAGCAACTGACACTTTACTCTTATTCGGATAGCTGCCCTGATCTTCATCTTGCGGATCTGTAACTCCAACCGTTACATTTGCAATAACTGATTTAACTATTTTATTCGGCCATTCAATTGCATTGTAAACTTTGCTTTCAACAATTTTTGTAATCGAATCAGTATAACTTTGATCGGTACCCACCGGAAGGCTAGTATAAACATAAATGAAATTAGGATCAGCAACAGGGAAAAAACTAACTCCTCCATTGCGGACTACCAACATGGCAATGGATCCGAAAAATAATAAAACAATACTTGCCATCATAGTCCATGGACGGTGAAGACACCACACCAGAAATCGCCGGTATTTATTTTGAAATGATGGCCATGTTTTCGATTGAAATTTTTTGATTACATTTTTTAACCAATAATGATTCAGTAAATAAACGATTAATATGAGTACACCAAAATTACCGGTTCCAAAATCAATGAAATAGCCGAGTAAAATAGCCAATGCAAAAAACATCAATGATGTTTTAAATTTTTTTGCTGATTTAATTTTATCATCCTCTTCTGAGTGAGGTTTCATAAATGTAACAGCAAATACAGGATTGATAATATATGCTACCAGCAATGATGCTGTAAGAGTTACTATCAGTGTAACAGGGAGAAAAAACATAAATTTACCTATAATTCCTTTCCAGAAAAGCAATGGAACAAAAGGTGCCAGTGTGGTAAGTGTTCCTGAAAATACCGGAAGAAAAACTTCTCCTGCCGCCATTTTTGCGGCTTCAACAATATTTTTTTTACCGTTTGCAAAAATCCTGTGCGTATTTTCAATAACAACTATGGCATCATCAACCACAATTCCAAGTGCAAGTAAGAAGGAAAAAAGTACAATCATATTCAATGTAAATCCTATAGTAGGCATTATTATAAATGCCAGGAACATTGATAATGGAACAGACATAGCTACAAAAAATGCATTTGTAGTACCCATGAAAAACATTAACACTAAAAGGACCAAAACAAATCCGATGATTATTGTATTGATAAGATCATGCAATGTCATTCGCGTTTGTTCACTCTGATCTCCCGTAAGTGTAACGATTAAATCTTTCGGCCACGAATTTTTTTGTAAATCGCCAATTAAAGCAACTATTTTATCAGAAGCTTCAATCAAGTTTTCTCCCTTTCGTTTGACAATATTTAATGTAATTACATTTTTCTTATTTAAGCGTGCAAAACTTTCCTGTTCTTTATAACTATCAACTACTTCAGCAATGGTCTTTAAGTAAACAGGGCTGCCATGAATAGAATTTATAACCATATTTCCCAACTGTTCTGCGTCCTTGAATTCTCCGCTTACACTTAGAGATCTTCTTACACCACTCATATTTACTGATCCTCCGGGAATGGTAATATTTTCTCCTTGAACTGCTCGGGCAATATCTGCCATCGACAAACCTGCAGCCTGCATTTTCAGCATATCTACATTTATTTGTATTTCTCTTTCCAGAGCGCCAATGATTTCTACTTTCTTTATCTCTTTTAAACTTTCAAGATGTTCTTTTGCATCGTCGGCATATTTTTTTAATTTATTTAAATCATAGTCGCCGCTGATGTTTACCTGCATAACAGGCAGATCTGCAAAATTTATATCAATAATTTCAGGATCATTTTTTAAATCTTTTGGAAGATCGGTTTTAGCCCGGTCAACAGCATCTTTTACTTTTTGTTTGGCAATATCAATGTTTACATCCGAATTAAATTCAACAATAACATTGCAATAATCCTGAAGCGAATTACTTTTTATCCTTTTTACACCGGCAATACTTTTACATTCCTTTTCAATAGGCCTCACAATAAGGTTTTCCATATCTTTTGGTGATGTTCCCGGATAAATAACACTTACATAAATATTAGGCAGTGATATATCGGGAAAACTTTCTTTAGGCAGGCTCACATAAGCGAGAATTCCTGCAATAGAAAGAATAATGGTTATTACGAATGTGGCTACTTTGTTATTAATAGACCAGGATGAAGGCTTAAATTCTTTATATTTTTCGAGCATTTTTTTCAGTTGATAAATGATAAGAAATTATTTAAATTAAATCCGAACAGCATCTCCATCGATGACATTCTGAAAACCGTTAATGATTACTTTATCTCCTGATTCAAGTCCTGATTTGATTTCAGTAAAACCATTATAATTCATTCCTGATTTTACAATTTTTCTTTTAGCAACCATTTTTTCGCCTTCCTGATGGGCAACATATACAAATTCCCCTTCTATGGATTTTTGAACAGCACCAATAGGTAAAACAAATGTTGAAGAATTTGTATAATCAACTATCTTCATTACCGCAACCATATTCGGATGAAAATCCCCTTGCTTTTCTAACAGATGAACTTCAACATTAAATGTTCTGTTAAGGGGATCAATTCGGCTGCCCGAATAATCAATTTTAGATTTTAATTCTTTATTCTGGTCAGGGAAAAATAAAATTACTTCATTTCCTTTTTTAACTCTGCTGATAAACGATTCTGCTACTTCGCCTTTTACTTTTAAGGAAGTAAGATTTACCACACGGATGGATGGAACACCTGGTGCAATTGTTTGCCCTGTTTTAATATATACTTCATCAACGGTTCCATTGATTGGCGATTTTATTCTCGTCATGTCAAGTTGTTGTTTCATGGAATCCATTCGTCTGGTCATTGCTTCATTATTCGTCTTTGCCTGAAGAAACTGAACTTCACTGCCAATCTTCTGATCCCAAAGATTTTTCTGACGATTGTATAATTGAGTAGACAAATCCAACTGGCTTTGTAATTCAGCAATACCTTGTTTGATGAGCTTGTCATCAATAATAGCCAGTACTTGTCCGGTTCTGACTTTATCTCCCGCCTTTACAAGTATAGATGTTACTGTTCCCGCAGTTTCAGGACTTAGAAGAACGTCTTCATCGCCTTCAACTTTTGCCTGAACTTCAATAAAATGATTAAAAGCTTGCGGTAGGATTTCGGAAATACCGACAAGTTTAGTTTTAACTTCACCCGTATCATTTAATGCTAGTTCTGCTTCTATTGTATTGATTTTTTCTTTGATATCTGCCTGCTCTTTTTTTAATTTTTCTAGTTCAGCTTTTTTATCATTTCCATTTCCTGAACCTGAACAGCCTGCGATTGATACAATAAGTAAAATGATTAATATATTTTTCATAGTGTTAATATAAATTTTGAATTATTAATAGTTAAATTTTCCGAGAGCTTTGTCTAAATCGATTTTTGCAAGCAATGAATTATAAAGTGCATTAAAATAATTAACCTGAGATTCTTTTAATGAAGTTTCGGCATCAAGCACTTCTAAATTAGAACCAACTCCCTGATCATATTTTAGTTTTGCTGTTCTTGATACCGAAGTTGCAAGCTCAAGATTTTTATCCTGCATATTAAGAGCTGATATAGCATCAAGTAACGCTGATCTGCTTGAACTTACATCCAGATTAATAGCATTTTCAAAATTTGATACTTCATTATTTATTTTTTTTAAGGTAAGTTTTTCCTGACGAATTCTGGATTCTCTTTGTGTTCCATCAAAAAGATTAATGCTAAGTGTTGCTCCAATTACACCAGTAGGAAACCAACGGCGATTGGATTCGAATATATCGAATTTTGTTCTTTGTGCTGAAGTACTCAGGCTGCCATATGCAATAAGTGATGGGATATATTGACTCTTATATCTTTTTACATTGTATTGTTGAAGGCGCTCCTGCGTTTTCAAAATGGAATATTCAATTCGTTTATTAGGATCAATGATGTCTGTAGTTTCCTGGATGCTTTTTACTTCTTCTATATTTAATGAATCTGTTAATGTTAAAATGGTATTGTAGGGAAGTCCGATCTGAAACTTCAGAGATTTCTCTGACATTTCAATGAGTCTCTTAAAATTTGCCGCTTCTGTTTGTATATTATTGTTTGCAACCTGAATTCGGTCGAAATCAATTTTCTCTACAAAACCGTTTTCAAAAAGTGCTTTAGTATCGTTTAATAATTTTTGGAGTCTTTGTGTATTAGCTTCAACTACCTTATTTCTCTCTCTTAAAAGTAAAACCAAATAGTAAGCCTTTGTAATTGTAACCGCTGTTTCTATTTTTGTACGTTCAAGATTTTTTTCTGAAAGTTCCTTGAAGGCCCTTGAAGCCTGAACACCTATTAAATAAGAAGGATCAAAAATTAATTGAGATGCAGTAACACCGGCCGTTGCATTCCATTTGGCTCCAAATTGAACGGGAAAAAGTTTTCCTGATGCTTCTTTCTTTTGCCCTACCAGGTTCTCATCATAAAGTATTTGATAAACCGATGGAGAAATAAAATCGGGAATAAATTGAGTCGGAATTTTCTCGTAATCTTTTAGATCAAAACTTGCATGTACCTGGGGCAATCCCATGCCAACTGTCTCACGCACTTTATATCGGGAAATTTCTGCATCAAGCTGAGCATTTAAAACTTCATTTTGATTTTGCATTGCAAAATCAACGGCTTGTTTTATTGAAAAACTATAAGATGAATCCGTATTCTGTGCAATTGCATGAATCCAAAAAATCATGAAGAATAGTACGACATTTAACTTTTTCATATCCGGAAAGACGTTTAATAATTTAAAATATTTTAATTAATTATTTTTTATGATTTTTCTGTATTTTTCAATTAGCTTAAATCCTTTCATGGTTACTATGCCATATAAGAAATGATCAATTAGCGCAAGTTGTACATCAGCTATATTAAATAGATCGGGTGGAAAAACAGATGGATGAAAACCCATTTCAACTTCTTCAATTCTTAACCGTGCTATAATTTTTATTTTAAGATCTTTTCTATACAATTCCTGCTGTATTCCTCTTTTAAGGTTGTCTTCTACAAAGCCGATCACACATTTTTCTTTAAATATTTTAAATGAGTTCCATGATTCCGGATGATATTTCTGAAGATCATAAAAAACGGCAGGATTAACTCTATTGAAAAAGCTTTCAAGATGTGACATTAAATTGAGCATTTCATTGATAGCGTCTTTACTTCCCTTTTGTATTTCCGCCATATCTTTTTCCTGAATCTTGAGTTCTAAATCAGTAAAAGATTTAACCAAAGTGCCTTTGTCATTATAATACCTGTAAATTGTTTTTTTTGAAATTCCAAGTTTTGACGCAATGTCATCCATAGTAATTGTACGGATGCCATGTCTGAAAAACAGAGCACCTGTTTCTTTTAATATCCGGTCTTCTATTTCTATATTTTTCATTGGGGGCTGCAAAACTATGGAAACTTTACAATTACACAAAGTTTCCAGAAAATATTTCTCCTTTTCCTTCAATTAGATGATTAGCTGATTCATTTCGTACATTCGCATCCTCTTTTAAATCAAAATGTCCTTAGATTCCTTAAATGCTATTTCACCGGTTGATGGTAGGTACCATGAGCTGACTTCCCCCTTATCGCTTTATTTTTCTGAAGAAGCTTTAATGAAATATAGGCTTCAGGTAGAAATTGAATATTTTATTTCATTATGGGAAATCCCGCTTCCCTCATTTGAAAAAGTGCAAAGTCCTGATTTCGAAAAACTTCGATCTATTTATAGAGATTTTTCTGCGAAAGATGCTGTTCATATTAAAGAGAAGGAGAAAATAACAAATCATGATGTTAAAGCTCTTGAATATTTCCTCAAGGAAAAAATATCAGAAATGGCTTTGGACAATTTTAAGGAATATATTCACTTCGGACTTACATCGCAAGATATTAATAATACAGCTTTTCCATTGGCTTTAAAAGATGCCGTTTCCAATGTGTATCTTCCAACATTACAAAAAGTAATTACAAATATTAAGTCATTGGCAGAAGAATGGAAAAATCTTCCAATGCTTTCACGTACACATGGACAACCGGCTTCTCCTACTAAATTGGGAAAAGAATTTATGGTCTTTGTTGAACGTCTCGAAGCACAACTCAAACTCTTTCATCAGATTCCTTTCTCTGCAAAATTCGGAGGAGCAACCGGAAATTTTAATGCCCATCACGTTGCTTTTCCTTTAATTGATTGGAAAAATTTTGCAAACCGTTTCGTAAATGAAAAACTTGGATTAAATAGGCAGCAAGTCACTACCCAAATCGAACACTACGATAATTTATGCGCTCTTTTTGATACTCAAAAAAGGATTAACAATATTCTTATTGATTTAAATCGTGACATCTGGACATATATATCGATGGATTATTTTAAGCAACAGATAAAAGAAGGTGAGATTGGTTCTTCGGCAATGCCTCATAAAGTTAATCCAATTGATTTTGAAAACTCCGAAGGAAATCTTGGAATTGCAAATGCCATGTTCGAACATCTTTCTTCTAAATTACCTATATCGCGTCTTCAAAGAGATTTAACCGACTCTACAGTATTAAGAAATGTTGGAGTTCCTTTTGCTCACACACTAATTGCTTTTCAATCATTACTAAAAGGTCTGACAAAACTTGTTGTCAATAAAAATGCTATTGAAAAAGATCTGGAAAATAACTGGGCTGTAGTAGCAGAAGCCATTCAGACAATTCTTAGACGGGAGAATTATCCTGAACCCTATGAAAAATTAAAAGACCTGACAAGAACAAATAATCAAATCGATAAAAACAGCATAAAAGATTTCATCGACTCTTTGAAGATCAATGAAAAAATAAAATCCGAATTACGATTAATTACCCCATTTAACTATACAGGAATCTAAGTAATTATTAATCTTGATTCTTGACTCTTGTTTCTTGTTTCTCCTTTCATGAAAGTCTGCGGCTTCACCTTCATTCGTAATGCAATTAAATACGATTATCCGATTGTTGAAGCGATAACATCGATACTTCCTTTGTGTGATAAATTTATTGTTGTAGTAGGAAACTCCGAAGATAATACACGCAATCTAATCGAGAGAATAAATCCATCAAAAATTAAAATTGTTGAAAGTGTTTGGGATGATTCCCTCCGCGAAAATGGAAAAGTACTTGCTATTGAAACTAATAAGGCCATCGATGAATTACCATCTGATTACGATTGGGCTTTTTATATTCAGGGAGATGAAGTTGTTCATGAAAAATATCATTCAACAATACTAAACTCAATGAAAAAGTGGGAGGATGATAAATCTGTAGATGGTTTACTTTTTAAATACCTTCATTTTTACGGATCGTATGATTATGTAGGAAATTCAACTCAATGGTACAGAAATGAAGTAAGGATAATCAGATGCAATAATGAAATTCGCTCCTTTCGTGATGCACAAGGATTTAAAAAAAATGGAAGTTTGTTAAAAGTAAAAGATTCTGAAGCTGCTATTTTTCACTATGGTTGGGTAAAACCACCGCAACAACAACAGGAAAAGCAAAAATATTTCAATAAACTGTGGCATACGGATGATTGGCTTAAAAAAAATATTTCTTTAGGAAGCGAATTTGATTATTCAAAAATTGATTCATTAAAAAAATTCACAGGAACACATCCTTTGATAATGCAAAATCGAATTCAAAATATTAATTGGAAATTTAATTTTGACCCATCAAAGAAAAAACTTTCTCTTAAATCAGGCATAAAATTATTTATCGAAAAATATACAGGATGGCGTCCGGGAGAATATAAAAACTATAGAATTTTAAAGTAATTTGAGGATTTTTGCGGAAATATGGAATGTTAGTCTCACTTGTTAAAGGAAATCAAAACATACAGTAGACGAATACCCATTGACAATCTAAAATTACTTTTGGCCAGAAGCGGAAATCAAAGTGCATTTCATAATTGTTCACATCCTCTCTTTGACGACAACGATTTATTTATCGCACAACTTTGCCATATAGAAGCTGTTTCCCCGCTCGGACAACGACATAATCCTGACAAATTAAAATTTAAAGAAGCAACATATATATATTCTAATGAAGTTTTTATTGCGCTCGTTAATTAAACAAATTCATATTGGGACATATGAGGTGATCGAAAATAAGAAGGATTCGTACTATGACTTCATAAATATATTTATGGATATTTTCGAATCTAAGTTTAAACAACTGTCGGAATTAGGTATTCAAAAAGAAGATGTTTCAGTTTGCCAAATATATTCTTACGATGGAAAGTGTAATATGGAATATGACCAGATAAGATTAAAAAGGGTTATCAGACAATAGTGTTACATTGTGTATTTCTTGTTATGATACGCAAGACTATCAATCAGAATATTACCTACGCATAAAACTAGCATTACCGACATGCTTTATTTCTCTAATTGTTTATATTTGTAATAAAGCACAACGTTAATGTTCCAACGTTGAGCGCAATTGCAGCAGACCCTACAACCTAACAATTCACTATAAACATTAAAATAAGTCCAATGGAAAACAAAAAAGTCAATCCGAAAATTCTTAAAAGTAGGTATATACCAACTGCTGAATTTTATAGCCAAATAATTGACAGTTTACAAGATTATTCAATTTTTACGTTAGATAAGGAATTCGTTATTAATAGTTGGAGTTCCGGCTCGACAAAAATATTTGGTTACGAAACAGACGAAGTTATTGGACAACATTTTGATTTAATATTTACAGTGGAAGATATAAAAAATGGTATTCCAAAAAAGGAAATTGAAACAGCTTTAAGAGAAGGCAGAGCAACAGATAATAGATGGCACATTGTTAAAGACAAGAGCCTGTTTTATGCCTATGGATTGGTTTTCCCACTCATCGGTTTAGAAGGAGAGATGTTGGGCTATGTTAAAATTTTGCGGGACTTAACAGAAAGGAAACAATCGGAGGATGCAATAAAAAAATATGTAAAAGAATTGGAAGAACTTAACACACATAAAGAGAGTGTTCTGGCAATACTTTCACACGATTTAAGAAGCCCTCTTTCAGCTATTATTGGTACAGCAAAGTATTTGAAAGAAAATTTTCATAATATGAAGCCCGATACTGTCCAAGAAATGCTCGACTTACTTTATAAATCATCAACCGATGAATTAGATATGTTAGATTATTTAGTAGAATGGGCGAGAATAAAATATGCAGCGGACGCATTTTCTCCAACAAAAATAAAACTAACCGAATACATTGATAAAATTTTTGAAACCTTAAACGAAACTGCCTCAATAAATGCAATAAATCTTCATCACGAAATTGAAGAGAACACATCTGTTTTCGCAGATGGTAAAATGTTAATTTCCATCATTCAAAATATCGTATCAAATGCAATAAAACACACAGAAAAAGGAGGGACAATAACGGTTTCAGCAAAAAGCAAAGACAACAAAATTATTGTTCAGGTTAAGGATACTGGAATTGGAATGTCCAAGGAAATAATGGATAAACTTTTTACACCACAAATGAAAACTCTTTCTGAAACAAGAAAAAAGAATAAGGGTGCTGGAATTGGATTATTACTGGTAAAAGGATTTTTAGAAAAAAATGGTGGTGAAATATGGGTAGAAAGTGTTGAAGGTGCGGGTTCCTCTTTTTATTTTACATTACCCATTGACAAACCTTTAAATAAAATAGGAAGTTCAGACGAAATTATGTTTGATGAAAGTGCATAATATAAAGACTGGTAGCGACATTGAAATAGCCACATCGTATAACAGCACATGTGCAATAGGCGGGGTTTATATGTAAGCCTGCGCTCTAAACGAAATTTCATTAATAATAACAGATGTAGTGTCTTTGGGTTATGACATCTCAACAACTAAATCACGAACTTATTTCGTCGCTAATACAATTGAAAGTCAAGAAATTATTGAATTCTCTTGCCCCTCTTAAAGATTCTGTTGAATCTGGTAATTGGTATTCCATGCTATCAGTAAATCAAAAAATGTCTTTAGAAATTAGAAAGAGGAATTCGTGATCATAAAAAAGGAAATACTTTGACCAGCCAACAATTTGGCAACGGTATGAGAAATAGAATTAAGGTAATATGGTAAGGTGAATCAATTCGCAGGACCGATGAAATAATATTATTTCTCTTCGAAAATTGGGCTCAAAAGCAAGTATTAATTTTTTTAATAAACTTAAAATCATTTGAAGAAATAGTTTCAAACTTTCCTAAAATATTTCCAGAATCACAGATTAAGAAAGGTTATTGTAAGAAATAATCATTTCAAATTCACCATCCCGAAGCCAATACATCCGCAATATGCATTACTTTAATTTTTTTGTTTTGTTTTTTCATATATCCATCCAGGTGCATCAGACAAGATATATCTGTCGATATAATAATATCTGCCGAGGTAGCTTCAACATTTATAATTTTTTGTTCAGCCATTCCAACAGCAATTGCTTCGTATTTGACAGAAAATGTGCCACCAAAACCACAACATGTTTCAGTGTCTTGCATCTCTCTTACTTCGAGCCCGCGAACATTCGATAATAATGTACGGGGTTCTTTTTTAATTCCCATTTCTCTAAGTGCACTACACGAATCATGATAGGTTGCAACACCGTTTAATCGTGCACCGATATCTGTAACATTTAAAACATTTACCAGAAAATCACTAAATTCATAAATATTTTTCTGAATACTTTTAGATTTATTATGTAACACAGAATTATGAAAGATCTCAGGATAATAATTTTTCACCATTCCTGCGCATGAAGCCGAAGGAGTAACGATATATCTTTCATTAGGAAAATCTGCGATGAATTTTTCAGCTACATCTTTGCATTGCTCCCAAAACCCTGCATTAAAGGCCGGTTGACCACAGCATGTCTGTGCCGGATTATAATTAACAGTACAACCTGCTTTTTCCAGAACTTTAATCATATTAAATGCTGCCTCGGGAAAAAGCTGGTCTACAAAACAAGGAATAAAAATATCTACAAGCATTATTGTGAATTATGTTTTTTGTTTAAAGTAAAAATTCAGATTCCTTACTCGATTATGGATTCAATGGCAGCTATCTTTTCTTTCTTCATGCGAAGTAACAAAATCAGACCGAGAATGAAAAAGAATGCGAGAACTATAATACTACTTCTCATACTTCCGGTTATTTCATTAATTAACCCAAAAGCAAATGTTCCAAGAACAGTTCCTAATTTATCACATACATCAAAAAAGCTGAAGTACGAGGCATGATCAATAGTTTCCGGCAATAATTTAGAATAAGTTGATCTTGAAAGTGATTGTATTCCTCCCATAACTAAACCTACTACTGCAGCAATTTCGATAAACATGGTTTGTTCATCGATACCATATTTTTTATTACAGGCAAAGGCAGCGGCGCAAATAAATATCCAGATAATTATAGCAATAGAGAGTGCACGGATATTACCCAGTTTTCTCGAAAGAAAACTAAACAGATAAGCTCCCCCGATTGCTACAAATTGAATTATTAAAATTACAATTATCAGAATCGAAGAATCCAGATGTAATTCCCCGCTTCCAAATAAGGTTGCAACATACATTACTGTTTGTACTCCCATATTATAGAAAAAGAAAGATAGTAGAAAAGTTTTTATGCGACTCAATTGCTTAATTTCATTCCATACTTTTTTTAATTCAAGATAGCCATGGAAAATAAAACGTCCTTTTTCTTTCTGAATGTTTTTATTTTCACGAAGATGATAAAATGTATATTGAGCAAAACTAAACCACCAAACTCCAACAAGCAGAAAAGCAATTCGCGTTGCAAGAGATGTTGCAATTCCACCATACCATTGCGGATATAATATCATTGTTAAACAAAAAATCAGAAGTAACGAACTTCCGATATAACCCATTGCGAATCCTTTGGCGCTTACTTTATCCTGATCTTCTGTTGATGCTATCTCAGGTAGAAATGCATTGTAGAAAACGATGCTTCCTGCATACCCAATGGCTGCTAACATAGACCCTATTACTCCAATCCAAAGTGTATGAGTAGAATTAAAGAAAAAAAGTGAAGCACATGAAACAGCACCCAGAGTACTGAAGAAATACATAAACTTTTTTTTATTCCCGCTATAATCAGCTATAGAAGATAACAATGGATTAACGGCAGCAATTAATAAAAAGGCTAAAGATATTGCATACGTCTGTAATGAATCACTGTTATATGTTCTTCCGATAAATTTGACAGATGAAGATTCAGTGGTAGTTGTAATAGAATGGAAATAAATTGGGAATAATGCGGAAGTTATGACAAGTGAATATGCCGAATTTGCCCAGTCATACATGGCCCAGGCATTTATTATTTTCTTGTCTGCAGTCTTTGTCAATTCGATGTTTTCTTTACATGCTCTGAATTATTCCAATTCAATCGTTCTACAAATTAAACTAAAACAAAAGTATCTTAAGATTTATAAGTTTTCAAATAAACAATCGTAAAGTAAAGAATAACTTCTCTTAAAACCGATAATTTTTTACTGTATCTACAAAAAACTTAACTTTATCTTTTTCTGTATCAGGATAAAGTCCATGGCCTAAATTCGCAATGTATTTTTCGGGCCCAAATGCTTTTAACATTTTTATTGTTTCTTTCTCGATATTGGCATAATCTGAATAAAGTAAACACGGATCCATATTACCTTGTAAAACTTTATTACCTGCCAATTGTCTTGATTCTTTTATATCCATATTCCAATCAAGTCCGATTACTGAACATGATGATAATGCTATATCTTTTCTGGCAAAGAATGCTCCTTTTGCAAATACAGTTGTAGGAACTTCTTTTATCGATTCAGTAATTTCATTTATATAACGTAATGAAAATTCAGAGTACTGAACCGGAGAAAGAGCACCTGCCCATGAATCAAATAATTGAATTATGTCTGCGCCGGATTTAATTTGTCCTTTGAGATAGTTGATTGTACTTTTTGTAATTTTATTTAGAAGTTCATGAGCTAGTTTTGGTTCTGTATATAAAAATTTCTTTGCTTCACTGAATGTTTTACTTCCTTTTCCTTCTATCATATATGATAAAATAGTCCATGGAGCACCTGCGAAACCAATGACAGGCACACGTCCTTTTAATTCTTTTTTTACTAATGTGATTGCATCCATAACATAAGAAAGGTCATTCTCGGAAATAATTTTTAATTTTTTTATATCAGCAGCATTTTTTACTGTATTATCAAACCAGGGTCCTTTACTTTCAATGATCTGATAGGTCAATCCCATAGCTTCTGGAATTACAAGAATATCGGAAAATATTATTGCAGCATCAACTCCAAGTATATCTACAGGTTGTATGGTGACTTCGGCGGCAAGTTCTGGTGTTTCAACCAGTTTTTTAAATCCACCGGATTTTTTTCTGACTTCGCGGTATTCCGGAAGTATACGCCCTGCCTGTCGCATGAGCCAAACCGGTGTTCGTTCAGTTTTTTGGCCTTTTGCTGCGCGGATTAAAAGATCGTTTTCTAGTTTCATAAACGGCGAAAGTACAAAGTACAATGTATAATATATATGGTTTTGTAATCTAATTTTTAAAAAAAATGAAAGTGAATATAGAAGCTTTGTTATTAAGAATTTTTTGCTTATTAAAAATAATTAACAATACCAAAATGTATTTTACCGTTTCTGAACAATACAGGATTATTAAATTGTTTTCCCAAAGCATAACTTACCGACATAATTCCAATTTTTGTTTCAAAATTTATTCCTGTTCCGAAACCAAAAGGAGTATCCGTTAAATGAAGATTATTGCTGTTGTTTTCATACCAAGCTGTATTGATAAACGTAAACAGAAAAGAATTCTGCTCAAGTAAATAACGGTATTCTATTTTTCCAATTGTGTATATAGATGCATAAATAGATTCTTCGTCAAATCCACGGAGAGTTTTTAGTCCTCCAATTCGATATAATTCATTCGTAAATAAATTGGGATTGTTGATATAGGCAGCATGTGTACCGAGATTAATTACATTTCTACCACCTAATGAGAAGAAATAATCAGCATTAATTTCACCCAGGTAAGTAACACTTTTCAGATTTATATTTGCATATGCTAATGGGTTAATATCACTGTTCTTTCTTATTCTTCTGTTTCCTGTGCTTCCAGTCAGCTCTAATAAAAAACCTTTTCTTGGATTTAAACGATAATCCAATTTTTCATAATGAAAGGTTGCGCCGTAGGATACAGTCGTAATATCAGCAAAGGAGGGTAGAGTTGTTATATTTTCCAAACCCTTTGATGACTGAAGGTCGCTTTGTTTATCATTAACAAAAGCTTTGATATAATTACTTCCTGTTAAAGCATATTGTACTCCTAAATTTTTTGTTACATCAATATAAGTGGTATCTTTTTTAAATATGGCAAGATTTCCATCAACACCGAAAGGAGTATTAAAAAGAAAAGGATAGAGAAAATGAACTTTCAGATCCTGAGATTTAACCGGAAGTTGTTTCCAGTTTAGTTCTATTATTTCACCTCGCTTTAATGAATTCTGTAGTTTAAGATGTACCTCACCGGTAAAATTATATTTCCCTGATTTATTTTCATCAGGAAGCAAGCCGATTACTCCATCAAATTGACTGGCTTTTCTATTTTCCAGAAACAGATAAAGTTTTGTTTCTTTTTCTGTAAAAAGTACTTGTGATGTTTTTACTTCTCTAATAAAAGGCAACTCGCGAAAACGATTGGAAATTTTTCTTATCTGACTTTCTTTGTAAACATCACCAGGAGCAATACCGATATAATTATAAATGTAAAAAGGAGTCACATCAGCCGATCCTTTAATTATAATACTGTCAACATGAAGAAAACGGTTTTTATTTACTGCTAAGGATGCTGAAAATTGTTTTTCATTTATAACTATGCTGTCGAGCGAAACTATGGCAAAGGGGAACCCTCTGTTTTCACAATTACGCAAGATCTTTGAATTGATTAAAGTTATCTGATCTAAGCGGAATGGTTTTCCGGAATATAACTTTTTTCGAAAACTGGTTCCTTCCAATAACTCTATCGGAACATTCCCCTGTTTTAAAGAAGCCCAAATATATTTTTCACCCGTATAAATAAATGCAATAGTTTTTAATTGATCCCTTTTTATACTATCTACACTTACTGCTAAATAACCGTTTCCTCTTAAACGAAGAATTAATAATTCAAGTTGTTGATGAATTTGAAGAGTATCATTGAGGGTTTTTGTCTCATCAAAATCTTTTTTAAAGGATAATAATTCATTGTTTGATGTGTCTTTGAAAATAATATTAAGCGTGAAATTCTTCTGTCCGTAAACCGAAGTAAATGTTACAATTATTAAAGCAATTACTGAAATTGAAAACCGCAAAGGATTTGTTATTAGTTATATATTAGGAAAAATCATTTTCATCATCAAGCTTCCAATCGATTGGCGATTTTCCTTCTCTTATCAATATTTCATTTGTTTTTGAAAAATGTTTGCAACCAAAAAATCCTCTGTCCGCAGAGAAAGGAGATGGATGGGGTGATTTCAAAATAAAGTGTTTTGTTGTATCAATCAATGGTTCTTTTGCTTGGGCGTATTTTCCCCATAACAGGAAAACAATGCCGGTACGATTAGATGATAAATGCCTGATTACAGAATCAGTAAAATTTTCCCATCCTTTGTTTTGATGTGAACCGGGTTGACTGGCGCGGACGGTTAGCGTTGCATTCAATAATAATACACCCTGCTCAGCCCATTTCTCCAGGTTTCCCGTTTCAGGCATTGTAATATTCAGATCAGTTTTAATTTCTTTGAAGATATTTTTTAAACTTCGGGGTATTGCCTGATTTTTTGGTACAGAAAAGGAGAGTCCATGAGCCTGTCCTGATCCATGATAAGGATCCTGACCTAAAATAACGACTTTAACTTTGTCAAATGGAGTTTTATTGAAAGCAGCGAAAATCGTTGAGCCGGGAGGATAAATAACTTGCCCTGATTTTCTTTCATTTTCTAAAAACGATTTGAGATTAAAAAAATTGAGAGATTCAAACTCTTCATTTAATACCAATTTCCAGCTTTCCTCAATTTTAGGGTCAATTTTTTTACTCATATTGGTTAAATTAAGGCTATAAACTTACATTCTTTTACCCTTCTTATTTCTAAAACTACTCTTTGGATTAAATTCAAAAGTACATTTTCAATCAATAATTATAATTACATTTATGAGAAAGTATGTTAAATCAAAATCTGTTCAAAACTTCTTACAACAGTTTTTCTCAAAAAGATATCTTTGCCTACGTTTGTTTTAGAGAAACAAAACATTCGTGCGAAAAGTGCGTTAAATAGATAACAAATTATAAAACATGAAAAAGATCATTCGTGCCACCCTTGCTTTTGCTGTTCTGGCAGGTTTATTTTCTGCCTGTAAATCGCATGAAAAATGTCCCGCATACGGACAAATGAACAAGACAAAGCGTCATTCGGAAATTAGAGGATAAAATCTCAAATCCTAATATTATTAGCGAATAACCTAAAGTTATTCGCTTTTCTTATTTCTATACTTAATAAGAAAAATGTATGGTTTGTTTAATATCAGGATTTAGACTTATAGCAACAGGACAAGTTAAGGCTGCTTTTTCAAGAATAATTTTTTCTTTGTCTGAATAGTTTTTCCCCTGTATTTTAAATTCGATAATTATTTCAGAGACTTTACGGGGATTAGAAGCCATCAATTTGGTAATACCGATAGTTGCACCTTCCATATCAATTTGATGAGTTCTTGCTGCAATTCCCATAACAGTTAGCATGCAACTTCCCAATGAAGCAGATAAAAGATCTGTAGGAGAAAAAGCCTCACCTTTTCCCTGGTTATCCAGTGGTGCATCAGTAATAATTATTTGCCCGGATTTAATATGTAAAGCCTCTGTACGAAGGTTACCTTTATAAATAGTACGAATTGTTTCCATCATTCAAAGATAAGAAGAAGACAGACTGTATTGTCAAAGATAAAATTCTTAGTTTTGTAACTGCATAATGAAATATCGCCTCCTTTTTTTCTTTTTGTTTATATGCTTAAAATCGTTTGCCCAGGATTCTACAAGAATAGCAAATGATGATGTTACAATTTTATACAGAAACGAAGCGGAAGGTGGAATAAATATACATTCCAATGGTTTCGGACTAACATTTAAAAGAGGCTGGCATTTGACCGGTTACAAGAAACAAATGCTCGATATTGATTTTGTTTCATTACGTGATCCGAAGCAATACAAACTTTCCAATTATCCGGATTCAAAACCATTCTTTTATGGAAAATTAAATTTTGCTTATATACTTCGTGGTGGTTATGGAATACAAAATATAATTTTTGGAAAAGCAGAAAGAAGTGGTGTAGAAGTTAGATATAATTATTATTTTGGATTATCACTTGGTATTACTAAACCGGTTTATCTCGATATTTTAGTAGATAATCCCTTTGATCCTCAAACAAAATTAATCGATACCCGCCAATACGATCCCAATGATCCTGATCAGCAACTAAAAGAAAATATTTATGGTCCCGGTCCATATTTCAATGGATTGGATCATCTATCTATTTATCCCGGCGGATATGGAAAATTTGCACTCTCATTTGAATACGCTGGATGGCAAGATAAAATTACAGCCATCGAAACTGGCGTTGTTTTAGACGCATATGCCAGAGCCATTCCTATAATGGCAACAGGGAATAAAAATAATTTCTTTTTTAATTTTTATATCTCATTAATATGGGGTGGAAAATGGTAATTATTTAGTTCATTCAAAAATATAGAAACTTATCAGTGTCAAAAATATTTATTTTAATTTTATTAAAAATCCCCATGACTCATGACTCTTGTTTCATGACTAATGACTAATGACTAATGACTCTTGACTCTTGATACATGATACTAGATTCCCCAATCCCCCCTGTTAAAAAACCCTCCTGGTTGAAAGTAAAACTTCCAACCGGTAAGGAATATTCTTCAGTGCGTGAAATTGTAAGTGAACATAAACTTCATACTATTTGTCAGAGTGGTAATTGTCCGAATATGGGCGAATGTTGGGGAGCCGGTACAGCTACATTTATGATACTTGGAAATATTTGTACACGATCCTGCGGATTCTGTTCAGTCGCTACAGGCAAACCGGAAGCTGTTGATCCTTTTGAGCCCCTACGTGTAGCAAAGTCGGTAAAGTTAATGGGCATTAAACATTGTGTAATAACATGTGTTGACCGCGATGACCTTGAAGATGGTGGGGCAGAAATCTGGGTGCAAACGATTCGCAAAGTTCGCGAACATTCACCGGGTACGACCATGGAGACACTTATAGGGGATTTCCAGGGGAAATGGGAAAATCTGCAACTCTTAATTAATGAATCACCGGAAATAATTTCACACAATCTTGAAACAGTGCGCAGACTAACAAAGCAAGTCCGTGTTCAGGCTAAATATGATCGTAGTCTTGAAGTATTAAAAAGAATCAGTGATTCAGGTATTGCAACTAAGTCGGGCATTATGTTAGGATTGGGAGAAGAGCGTGAAGAGATTTTAGAAACGATGGATGATTTACGTAAATCAAATGTCTCTGTTCTTACTATCGGGCAATATTTGCAGCCTACTAAAGAACACTTACCAGTATTTAATTTCATTACACCTGAAGTTTTTTCTGAATATAAAGAAATAGGTTTGAGAAAAGGTTTTCGCTATGTTGAGAGTGGTCCATTGGTACGTTCGAGTTATCATGCTGAAAAGCATTTATTATAATGTTTTATTTTCTGAGATTGATTTTTTTAATTCTTAATTTTTTAGGAAGATTTATTATTTGATTAAGAAATTAACTTTAAAACATCCATTCATACTATATGTAATTATCTTTGCAGCCTAATTTTATTTTTTATGAAAAAAGTACGTATTGCAATTAATGGTTTTGGTCGTATAGGTCGCATGACAACAAGAGTGTTATTGAAGAATGAAAATATTGAGATAGTAGCGATAAACGATCTTTCGGATAATGCAACCCTTGCTCATTTATTTAAATATGATTCTATTCATGGTCGATTTGATGGAAGTGTTGGTTCAGACGAGCATAATTTAATTATTAATAAGAAAAATATAAAGTGTTTATCAGAAAAAGATCCATCCAAACTTCCCTGGAAAAACTTTGACGTTGATGTACTTCTGGAATGTACAGGTAGGTTTACAGATGCTATGTCGGCTCAAATGCATATTGATTCGGGAGCAAGAAAGGTTATTTTGTCAGCACCAACCAAAGGTAAAGGAGATATGAAAAGTATCGTTCTTGGAGTAAATGAAGAGATATTGACTGAGGATGACAAGATTATTTCGAATGCTTCTTGTACGACAAACAATACGGCTCCAATGTTAAAGATTTTGGACGATAATTGGGGAATAGAAAGCGCTTATGTAACTACAGTACATTCATATACAGGAGATCAGAACATAATGGATGCGCCACATAGTGATTTGCGTAGAGCACGGGCAGCGGCGGTTTCAATTATACCAACAACAACAGGGGCTGCCAAAGCATTAGGTGACGTTTTGCCTCATCTAAAAGGTAAACTTGGCGGTGCCGGAGTTCGAGTTCCAACATCGGATGGTTCTCTTACGGATATAACCTGTATATTAAGACAGGAAACAACGCCAGAAGAAATAAACAAAGCCTTTCAAATAGCAGCAAGCGGAAAAATGAATGGAATTCTGGAATTTACCTCAGATCCAATTGTCTCTATAGATATAGTAGGAAATACGAATTCATGCATTTTTGATTCGCAGCTCACATCTGTATTGGGTAAAATGACAAAAATATTTGGCTGGTACGATAATGAAATCGGTTATAGTAATAGATTGGCTGAACTAGCTGCTAGGTTTGGAGTTATTGGTAAATAATAAAAAGGTCAATTGATTAAAATATACCAGTATTTTTTTTTATTCGTTTTTGAGCAATTCAAAGCATTTATTTTTTAAAAAGTTATTCACATTTTTTGTAAATTACTAGTGAAAGATTTTTAAAATATTTATCATAAAATAAACAATTATATCAGAGGAGAATCGTTTCTTTGAAAACCAAAGTTTATTAATATCATTGAATATTTATTTAACAATAGATTAAAAACAAGTTATTTGGTACAATAATTGAAAATAGGTTTCATATTTTTAATTATCAATTTTAATTAATTAGTTTAACCAACACCCATTATGCTTAATACCTCGAAAAGAAAAGCTAAAATTGTCAAACAACCCATAAGTGAGTCAGCAACACGTATTAAAGTACAGCTGGATCATAAGACTATGATGGTTGTACATAGTATGTCGGCTTTTAAAATGTGGAAGAAACGTTACCCTTTAGCAAGAGTAATCGCTTAAATACTTTCCAATTAATATGTAGAATCGAAAAGGTCTCTTTTTTGGAGACTTTTTTATTTTTAAAATATTTTTCATTAGAATTTGAAATTCAAATCCCGTTTTCTACATTTGCAATCCCTTTTTTGGAGGGTTGTGTGTTCCTTGAAATTCTTCTAAAAATGCCGATGTAGCTCAGTTGGCCAGAGCTACTGATTTGTAATCAGTGGGTCGGGGGTTCGAATCCCTCCATCGGCTCCAGTTAATTACTGGTTTTTAGAATCTTGAGAAGGGGAGATACCAGAGTGGCCAAATGGGACGGACTGTAAATCCGTTGCGAAAGCTTCGAAGGTTCAAATCCTTCTCTCCCCACTCTAAGTTATGGTTTGGACTTAGTAGGTATCCAGATCCAAACTTTTAAGCGGAAGTAGCTCATTTGGTAGAGCGATAGCCTTCCAAGCTATAGGTGGCGGGTTCGAGCCCCGTCTTCCGCTCGATCTGTCAGAAGTCATTGACTAATAGTGGCCAATGTAGCTCAGTCGGTAGAGCACATCCATGGTAAGGATGAGGTCACCAGTTCGATCCTGGTCATTGGCTCGAACATAAAAAGTAAATAGTGATCTAATTAAATCAATTAGATTTTAAATGAAAAGAAATAAATAATAAATCTAGAATAAATTAACCTTTTAATACCTCCTTATAATGGCAAAAGAAAAATTTGATCGTTCCAAACCACACGTTAATATTGGAACAATTGGTCACGTAGATCATGGTAAAACAACATTAACTGCAGCGATCACAGCTGTACTTGCTTCGAAAGGTCTGGCAGATGTCCGTTCATTCGATTCAATTGATAATGCTCCGGAAGAAAAAGCACGCGGTATTACAATTAATACGGCTCACGTTGAATATCAAACAGTAAAACGCCATTATGCACACGTTGACTGTCCGGGACACGCCGATTATGTGAAGAATATGGTAACAGGTGCAGCTCAGATGGATGGTGCAATTTTAGTTGTGGCCGCCACAGATGGACCTATGCCACAAACACGTGAGCATATCCTTCTTGGTCGTCAGGTAGGGGTTCCTAAAATTGTTGTTTTTATGAATAAGGCGGATATGGTTGATGATCCTGAACTTTTGGATCTGGTAGAAATGGAAATTCGTGAACTTTTAAGTTTCTATGAATACGATGGAACCAATACTCCGATAATAAGAGGTTCAGCATTAGGTGGATTGAATAACGATCCAAAATGGGTTCCGGCGATTATGGAATTAATGGATGCCGTTGATACTTTTATTCCAATTCCTCCACGTGATATTGAAAAGCCTTTTTTAATGCCTGTTGAAGATGTATTCTCGATCACTGGTCGTGGTACTGTTGCTACTGGTCGTATAGAAAGAGGAGTTATCAATTCCGGCGATGATGTTGAAATTATAGGAATGCAGGAGAAATCATTAAAATCAACTGTTACAGGCGTTGAAATGTTCCGTAAGATCCTTGATCGCGGAGAAGCAGGTGATAATGTTGGTCTACTTTTACGTGGTATTGAAAAAGATGATATCCGCAGAGGGATGGTTGTAGCTAAGCCAGGATCAATAACACCGCATACTCTCTTTAAAGCAGAAATTTATGTATTGAAAAAAGAAGAAGGTGGACGTCATACACCTTTCCACAATAAATATCGTCCTCAGTTTTATTTGCGTACTACTGATGTAACAGGTGAAATTACGCTTCCTGAAGGTCGCGAAATGGTAATGCCTGGTGATAACGTGACTATTTCTGTTGAACTGATTCAACCGGTTGCTATGGATAAAGGTCTACGTTTCGCAATTCGTGAAGGTGGTCGTACAGTAGGTGCTGGTCAGGTTATTGAAATAATTAAATAATTTGACGATTCCCAGTGAACCCCGCTTTAAAAAACGGGATTTACTGCCAATTGTTCACAATACCAAACGGGTGTAGCTCAATTGGTAGAGTAGCGGTCTCCAAAACCGTTGGCTGGGAGTTCGAGTCTCTCCACCCGTGCGAAAGATATTGAAGATTGAAGATTAGTACTTAGAAAGGTTTAATTTTCTTTCTTCAACAATTTAAGTTAAGTATTCAATAATAAATAAAATGAGCAAAGTCACTTCATATATTAAAGAAAGCTACGTCGAATTAGTCGAGAAGGTAAGCTGGCCATCACGTGAAGATCTTCAAAGTAGCGTGATTGTAGTTATGGTAGCAACTCTCATTATTGGTTTTGTTATATTTGCAATGGATTTTGTATTCCAGGGTGTTATGAACCTTTTCTACAGTATGATAGCATAAAAATAAAAACTGATGGCAGAAATTCAACCCCCAAAAGAGCTTGTCCGAAAGTGGTATGTTGTACGTGCTATCAGCGGAAAAGAAAAAAAGATTAAACAATATATAGAAACAGAAATTAATCGATTAAAATTGAATGATTATGTTACTCAAGTGCTTATACCTACTGAAAAATTTTATCAGATTCGAAATGGTAAAAAGATAAGTAAAGAAAGAAATATATTACCTGGATATGTTCTTATTGAAGCGGCTTTAACCGGTGAAATACCTCACATTATCCAAAATATATCCGGTGTTATTTCCTTTCTCGGATCGAAAGGTGAACCGCCGGCACCTCTGCGTCAATCAGAAGTGAATCGTATATTAGGTAAAATGGATGAACTGGCGGATACAGAAGCTGTAATGAATGTTCCTTATGTAGTTGGTGAAACAGTAAAAGTGATCGATGGACCATTCAATAGCTTTAGTGGTGTTATTGAAGAAATAAATGAAGAAAAGAAAAAACTTAAAGTGATGGTAAAAATATTCGGAAGAAAAACACCTCTTGAGTTAAGCTATTTACAAGTAGAAAAAGAGTAAACCAATTTGAATTTGAAAAAATGTTGATTTGAAAATTTATAAATCCTGCGAAGCTTCCATTCAAAGTCGTTTTTAATTTTCCAATTTTCCAACTCTCAAATTCATTAATAAAATAATCATGGCAAAAGAAATAAGTACATACATTAAATTGCAGGTTAAGGGTGGCTCAGCCAATCCTGCGCCTCCGATTGGACCGGCTCTAGGTGCAAAAGGTGTTAATATCATGGAATTCTGCAAGCAATTCAATGCTCGTACGCAGGATCAACCCGGTAAAGTATTACCAGTTATTATCACTGTTTATACCGATAAATCTTTTGAATTCGTTATAAAGACTCCGCCAGCGGCTGTTCAATTATTAGATGCAGCAAAAATCAAAAGCGGATCTAAAGAATCAAACAGAAGTAAAGTTGGTAATGTATCCTGGGATCAGGTTCGATCAATCGCTGAAATTAAAATGCCCGATCTAAATTGTTTTACAATAGAATCTGCAATGAGTATGGTTGCTGGTACTGCACGAAGCATGGGAATTCTTATTGATGGTCAACGTCCTTTCTAAGGATTTAGATAAATCAAATTTATTATTCATAGAAGGAGGGTGAGATCCTATCAATCCCGTCAGCACTTCAAAACTTTAAATCAATGACAAAAATTAGTAAAAAAAGAAAGCAAGCTTTATCTAAAGTTGATGCATCTAAATCTTACACACTTGCCGATGCTTCTAAAATTGTTAAGGATGTAACATATACTAAATTTGATGCTTCAGTTGATCTAAGCATTCGATTAGGTGTTGATCCTAGAAAAGCAAATCAAATGGTTCGTGGTGTGGTTACATTACCACACGGAACTGGTAAAACTAAAAAGGTTCTTGTGCTATGTACTCCCGATAAAGAAGCTGAAGCTAAAGAAGCAGGAGCAGACTTTGTAGGATTGGATGACTATATTCAGAAAATAGAACAAGGCTGGACAGATGTTGATGTTGTTATTACTATGCCTAGTGTTATGGGTAAGGTCGGAAAACTTGGAAAAATTCTTGGTCCGCGTAACTTAATGCCAAATCCAAAAACCGGAACTGTAACGATGGAAATCGGCAAAGCAGTTAAGGATGTTAAGGGAGGCAAAATCGACTTCAAAGTTGATAAGCAAGGGAGTATTCATGCTTCTGTTGGAAAAGTATCTTTTGATGCTAAGAAAATAGAAGAAAATGCTCACGAACTACTTAACATGATCGTAAAGCTTAAACCATCATCGGCAAAAGGAACTTATATGAAAAGTGTTTACCTATCAAGCACTATGAGCCCTTCAGTAATGATAGATACAAAAACAATTTCTTAATCCGGTGTGCCGGTTAATTTAAAAATTAGAGGACAATGAAAAAAGAAGAAAAAGTCGTAATCATCAGTCAGATTACTGAACTACTAAATAAATATCCGAATGTTTATATAACAGATACATCGGCTTTAACTGTTGCTAAAACAAATCAACTTCGTCGAATCTGTTTTACCCAGGGTGTTAAAATGCTAGTTGCAAAAAATTCATTGATTCAAAAAGCAATGGAGAAAAATAATGCAGAAGCCTATAGCGGAATATTCGAAGCTTTAAAAGGTACCAGTGCCCTTATGTTTAGCGAAGTTGGAAATGTTCCTGCTAAATTAATTAAAGACTTTCGTAAGAAGAATCCAAAACCTTTAATTAAAGGTGCTTATATCGATACAGCTATTTTCCTTGGAGATAACCAACTCGATATTCTGGCATCTATAAAATCTAAAAATGAATTAGTAGGCGAAATTATTTCATTACTTCAGTCTCCAGCGAAGAACGTCATCTCCGGCTTAAAGAGCAGTGGTGGAAAACTTGCCGGCATATTAAAAACTTTATCAGAGCGTCCTGAATAAGGAAAGCTGTTATTATACTAATGCTTCCAGTACCCAAAATCAAATCGTAAAAATTTAAACAATTAAAATTCTATAAAAATGGCAGATTTAAAAGCATTCGCAGATCAGTTAGTTAACCTGACTGTGAAAGAAGTGAACGAACTCGCAAAAATTATGAAAGATGAGTATGGCATTGAGCCTGCAGCAGCAGCTGTAGCAATGGCAGCACCAACTTCAGGTGGCGACGGTGGCGCTGTAGCAGAGAAAACTTCTTTCGATGTTATACTTAAAGCACCAGGCGGAGCAAAATTAAACATCGTTAAACTTGTAAAAGAGATCACAGGTCTTGGCTTGAAAGAAGCTAAAGATTTAGTTGATGGAGCTCCAAAAGCAGTTAAAGAAGGAGTTACAAAAGAAGAAGCAAATTCTATTAAACAACAATTAGAAGAAGCAGGAGCTGAGATTGAAGTTAAATAAGGCATCGGCTGCTGTCAACGAACATTTATAGACCTTTCCCGGCTTGCCGCCGGGACTGGTCTATATCCTTTTTTAAAACAGATGATTATTTCAAATAATCTACTTTTTAAAAGTCAGTCTTACTTCTAAAACTCAAGCACCTGTGACTACTAATCTCCTCCCAAACAAAAGAATCAATTTCGCCACTATCCGGCATTCAATCGAATATCCTGATTTTCTTGATATTCAGTTGAAATCTTTTCAAGATTTTTTCCAGCTTGAAACCACTTCTGATAATCGTCAGAAAGAAGGTCTGTTCAAAGTATTCAATGAGAACTTTCCGATCACTGACTCAAGAAATAATTTCGTTCTTGAGTTCATCGATTATTTTATCGATCCTCCACGATATGCTCTCGAAGAGTGTATTGAAAGAGGATTAACCTATAGCGTTCCGCTTAAGGCTAAACTAAAACTCTATTGTACCGATCCGGAACATGAGGATTTCGAAACAATCGTACAGGACGTATATCTTGGTACTATTCCTTACATGACCCCTAAAGGGACATTTGTAATAAATGGTGCTGAACGCGTTGTGGTATCTCAATTACATCGTTCTCCGGGAGTATTTTTTGGACAAAGTCGACACGCAAACGGGACTAAGTTATATTCAGCACGCGTTATTCCTTTCAAAGGTTCCTGGATTGAATTTGCAACTGATATTAACAATGTGATGTATGCTTACATTGACCGGAAAAAGAAATTCCCGGTAACGACATTACTAAGAGCTATCGGCTATCAAACCGATAAAGATATTTTAGAAATTTTCGGTTTGGCTGATGAATTTAAAGTTACCAAATCAGGAATTAAAAACGCACTTAATCGACGTCTCGCTGCCAGAGTTTTAAAAACCTGGGTCGAAGATTTCGTTGATGAGGATACTGGAGAAGTTGTTTCCATCGAAAGAAATGAAGTTGTCATCGAACGCGAAACTGTTCTCGATGATAGTCATCTCGAGCTTATCATCGAATCAGGTGTTAAGTTTATCATCCTTCATAAGGAAGACGTTAATACAAACGATTACGCAATCATATATAATACTCTTCAAAAGGATACATCAAACTCTGAAAAAGAAGCAGTCGAGCATATCTATCGCCAGCTTCGTAATGCAGAACCACCTGATGAAGAAACAGCACGTGGGATTATCGACAAATTATTCTTTTCCGATAAACGTTACGATCTGGGTGATGTTGGGCGCTACCGTATCAATAAAAAACTCGGACTTGAAATTGCAGAAGATACTCGTGTCCTTACTAAACAGGATATCATTGAAATCATTCGTCAGCTAATTCAGCTCATAAATTCTAAAGCGGAGGTCGATGATATTGATCACCTTTCAAACCGCCGTGTACGTACTGTTGGTGAACAACTATATTCTCAATTCGGTGTTGGTCTTGCCCGTATGGCTCGTACCATTCGCGAAAGAATGAATGTTCGTGACAATGAAGTATTCACACCAGCTGATCTTATCAATGCAAAGACTTTGTCTTCTGTAATAAATTCTTTCTTCGGAACTAACCAGCTTTCTCAGTTCATGGATCAAACCAATCCACTCGCTGAGATTACGCACAAACGTCGTTTATCCGCACTCGGGCCAGGTGGTCTGTCGCGTGAGCGTGCCGGTTTCGAGGTTCGTGATGTGCATTACACACATTACGGTCGCCTTTGTACAATTGAAACTCCGGAGGGTCCAAACATCGGACTTATTTCTTCTTTATGCGTGTATGCTAAAATTAACAATCTTGGTTTCATCGAAACACCTTATCGTACAGTTACGGAAGGTGTCGTAGATGTTCAAAAAGAAGTTGTTTATTTAACAGCAGAGGAAGAAGATAATAAAGTTATCGCTCAGGCAAATGCAAAGATTGATGAGAAAGGTAATTTCATCGATCATAAAGTAAAAGCACGTGAGCTTGGAGATTTCCCGGTTCTTGAACCCGAGAAAATAAATCTAATGGACGTTGCTCCGAATCAGATTGCTTCTATAGCTGCATCCTTGATTCCATTCCTTGAGCATGATGATGCTAACCGTGCCTTGATGGGTTCAAACATGCAACGTCAGGCTGTTCCATTACTTCGCCCTGAAGCACCAATTGTTGGAACAGGCCTTGAAGGTCTTGTTGCCCGTGATTCTCGTGTGCTTATCAATGCCGAAGGTGATGGAGTAGTTGAATATGTTGATGCATTGGAGATAACAATTCGTTATAGCCGCAAGGAAACTGAAAAACTAATCAGCTTTGAAGATGATATTAAAACATATAATCTAATAAAATTCCAGAAGACGAATCAGAATACGTGTATCAATCTAAAGCCTATTGTTATCAAAGGCCAAAAGGTAAAACGCGGTCAGGTTCTCTGCGAAGGTTATGCTACACAAAGCGGAGAACTTGCTCTTGGTCGTAATCTTCAGGTTGCATTCATGCCTTGGAAGGGTTACAATTTCGAAGATGCAATCGTTATTTCTGAAAGAGTAATTCGAGAAGATATATTCACTTCTATTCACGTCGATGAATACAGTCTCGAAGTTAGAGATACAAAACGCGGAATGGAAGAACTTACTGCTGATATTCCTAACGTTAGTGAAGAAGCGACACGTGAACTCGATGAAAATGGTTTGATTCGTGTTGGTGCTGAAGTAATGGAAGGTGATATCCTTATAGGAAAAATTACTCCTAAAGGCGAAACAGATCCTTCTCCTGAAGAAAAATTACTTCGTGCTATCTTCGGTGATAAAGCAGGTGATGTTAAAGATGCTTCATTGAAAGTACCACCATCCGTAAAAGGTGTTGTAATTGACAAACGCTTATTTTCACGAGTGACAGCCAAAGACAAAACTCAAAAAACGGATGAAAAAGTTCTTCTTGAAAAATTAGATAAAGAATACAATCAGCTGATTGCCGAGTTGAAAGAAAAACTAATCGATAAATTATTTGTCCTTGTAAGTGGTAAAACATCGCAAGGTGTAACAGATATATTCCGTGAAGTGATCATTCCGAAAGGTGCTAAGTTCACTCAGAAGATGCTCTCGGAAATCAATTATGATACTGTTAATACAGATAAGTGGACAACCGATAAAGAAAAGAACGATCAGATAAAACAGCTTCTTCACAATTATACGATTAAGTTTAACGACATCTCCGGTATTTACAAGCGGAAGAAATTCGCTCTGACTGTCGGTGATGAATTACCTGCCGGTATAGTTAAACTTGCTAAAGTTTATATAGCTAAAAAGCGTAAACTTAAAGTTGGTGATAAGATGGCCGGTCGACATGGAAATAAAGGTATCGTTGCGAAAATTGTTCGTGATGAAGACATGCCGTTTCTTGAAGATGGTACTCCAGTAGATATAGTTTTAAATCCACTTGGTGTTCCATCACGTATGAACCTTGGACAGATCTATGAAACAATCCTTGGTTGGGCCGGATTGAAAATGGGATTGAAGTTTTCTACTCCTATTTTTGACGGTGCTTCAATCGAACAGATTGATGATTACGTTTCCAAAGCAGGCCTTCCTAAATTCGGAAGTACATATTTATACGATGGCGGAACCGGCGATCGTTTCGATCAACCGGCAACCGTAGGTGTAATTTATATGATGAAACTTGGCCATATGGTTGATGATAAAATGCACGCCCGTTCAATTGGACCGTATTCACTCATTACTCAACAGCCGCTCGGTGGTAAAGCACAATTCGGAGGACAAAGGTTTGGTGAGATGGAAGTATGGGCACTGGAAGCATTCGGTGCTGCAAATATCCTTCAGGAAATCCTTACTGTTAAATCTGACGATGTTATCGGCCGCGCCAAAACGTATGAATCTATTGTTAAGGGTGACAATCTGCCTACTCCAGGTATACCGGAATCATTCAATGTGCTATTACATGAACTTCGCGGACTCTGTCTGAAGATTACATTGGAATAAGTCATTCACAAGTTTTACGTGTACAAGTGTACACGTAAAACCTATGTACAAGTCGTGCAAAGTTTTAACATTAACAACAAACTCAGATGGCAAATAGAAAAGAAATAAAAATCAAATCCAACTTCACAAAGATCATCATCAGTCTTGCATCTCCTGAACATATTCTGGAGCAGTCAAGCGGAGAAGTGTTGAAGCCTGAAACAATCAACTACAGGACATACAAACCTGAACGTGACGGTTTGTTCTGCGAACGGATCTTTGGTCCTGTGAAAGACTGGGAATGTCATTGCGGTAAATACAAACGAATTCGTTACAAAGGAATCGTTTGTGATCGTTGCGGTGTAGAAGTAACAGAAAAAAAAGTGAGAAGAGAACGTATGGGACATATTACCCTTACAGTTCCAGTAGCACACATCTGGTATTTCCGTTCATTACCGAATAAAATTGGATACCTATTAGGACTTCCCACCAAGAAGCTTGATATGATTATCTATTACGAACGTTACGTTGTTATTCAAGCTGGGATTAAAGGAGCAGATGGAATAAATTATCTCGACTTTTTGACAGAGGAAGAATTTCTGATGATACTAGAGGCATTGCCAAAAGATAATCAGCACCTGGATGATAAAGATCCAAATAAATTTATTGCAAAAATGGGAGCGGAAGCTTTGTATGAATTACTTTCAAGATTGAATCTTGATGAATTATCATACAACCTCCGTCATCAGGCTAGCAATGAAACTTCTCAACAAAGAAAAAATGAAGCGCTTAAACGCCTTAATGTTGTTGAAGCTTTCCGTGCCGCTAATCAGCATATTGAAAACCGTCCGGAATGGATGATAGTGAAAGTTGTTCCTGTAATTCCACCGGAACTTCGACCACTCGTTCCTCTTGATGGCGGTCGTTTCGCAACATCCGATCTTAATGATCTTTACCGTCGTGTAATTATCCGTAACAATCGTTTAAAGCGACTTTTAGAAATTAAGGCTCCCGATGTAATTCTTCGAAATGAAAAACGAATGTTGCAGGAGGCTGTTGATTCCTTGTTTGATAATTCACGTAAAGTGAATGCAGTTAAGACTGAATCAAACCGTGCATTGAAATCACTTTCAGATTCTTTAAAAGGAAAACAAGGACGTTTCCGTCAGAACTTATTAGGTAAGCGTGTTGATTATTCTGCACGTTCGGTAATCGTCGTTGGCCCTGATTTGAAATTACATGAGTGTGGTCTTCCAAAAGATATGGCTGCTGAACTCTTCAAACCGTTTATCATCCGTAAGATGATCGAACGCGGAGTTGTTAAAACAGTGAAGTCTGCAAAGAAAATAGTCGATCGTAAAGATCCTTTAGTATGGGATATTTTGGAAAATGTATTGAAAGGACATCCTGTTCTTTTAAACAGGGCTCCAACACTTCACCGTTTAGGTATACAGGCATTCCAGCCAAAACTTATCGAGGGAAAAGCTATTCAGCTACATCCATTGGTTTGTACTGCCTTCAACGCTGACTTTGACGGTGATCAAATGGCTGTTCACGTGCCGCTTGGTAATGCCGCTATTCTCGAAGCTCAGATGTTAATGCTTGCTTCCCATAATATACTTAACCCAGCTAATGGTGCTCCTGTTACTGTTCCTTCACAGGATATGGTACTTGGATTATATTATATTACTAAAGAGCGAAAGACAGACGGAAACAGAAAAGTAAAAGGAGAAGGAATGAAATTTTATTCTCCGGAAGAAGTTATCATCGCCCATAATGAAGGCATTGTTGAATTACATGCTGCCATTGAAGTTCGGGTATCTGTAATGAAGGATAATATTGTTACTAAAGAAATGATAAAGACTACAGTCGGACGCATTCTTTTTAATCAAGTTGTTCCGGAAAATGCAGGATATATAAATACTCTTTTAACAAAAAAAGCACTTCGAGATATTATTGGAGATATATTAAAATCATGCGGTGTCGCCAAGACAGCAAAATTCCTTGATGATATTAAAGATTTAGGATTTAAAATGGCTTTCAAAGGTGCGCTTTCATTCAATCTTGAAGATGTTAAAATTCCTGAAGTTAAAATTGAACTCGTTGCAAAGGCCAATGCTGAAGTTGATGAAGTTTTAAATAATTACAACCTCGGATTTATAACATACAATGAACGTTACAATCAGATTATCGATATCTGGACGCGTACCAGTTCCAGGATTACTGAAACATTAATGAAACAGTTGTCGACCGATAAGCAAGGATTTAACTCCATCTTTATGATGCTTGATTCCGGCGCTCGTGGATCGAAAGAACAGATTCGTCAGTTAGGTGGTATGCGAGGTCTTATGGCTAAACCGCAGAAGAGTGGATCTTCAGGAGGAGAAATTATTGAAAACCCAATCTTATCTAATTTCAAAGAAGGACTTTCTATCCTCGAGTATTTTATTTCTACTCATGGTGCTCGTAAAGGTCTTGCCGATACAGCCCTTAAGACGGCCGATGCGGGTTACCTTACACGACGACTTGTTGATGTTTCTCAAGATGTAATTATTACGGATGAAGACTGTGGTACACTTCGAGGACTTGCAGAAACCGCACTTAAAAATAATGAAGAAGTTGTAGAATCGTTGTATGACAGAATTCTAGGACGAGTATCTCTTCATAACATATATCATCCGCTAACGGGTGAACTTCTGATTGAAAGTGGAAAAGAAATTACAGAAGATATAGCATCTGCAATTGAAAATTCTCCGGTTGAAACTGTTGAAATCCGTTCGGTACTCACATGCGAATCGGTTCGTGGAGTATGTGGCAGATGTTACGGAAGAAATCTTGCTTCAGGAAGAATGGTTCAAAAGGGAGAAGCCGTAGGTGTAATTGCGGCTCAGTCTATCGGTGAGCCTGGAACTCAGCTTACACTTCGTACTTTCCACGTTGGTGGGGTTGCGCAGAAAGGTGCTTCAGAATCAGAACTGAAAGCTAAATTCGGCGGACGTCTCGAATTTGAAGAAGTGAAATCAGTTAACTTCAAGGATGGCAATAAAACAAATGCAGTTGTAATCGGACGTTCGGGTGAATTCAGGATTATTGATCCAACTACAGGAACAGTTCTTACAACATCCAATATTCCTTATGGTGCAAAGCTTCAAGCAAAAGATAAAAGTATTGTAGAAAAAGGAGCAGTCATTTGTGATTGGGATCCTTTCAATGCGGTTATCCTTTCTGAATTTGCAGGTAAAATTGATTTTGTTCATATTGAAGAAGGAATGACTTTCCGTGAGGAGTCTGATGAACAAACTGGTTATAAAGAAAAAGTAATCATCGAAACACGCGATAAAACGAAGAACCCGGAAATTAAAATTGTTGACGAAAAGAAAGAAGTAATTAAGTCATACAATATTCCGGTGGGCGCACACATCATGGTTAGCAAAGGACAGAAAATTCAGACCGGAGACATTCTTGTAAAAATTCCTCGTACAACAGGTAAGTCGGGTGATATCACCGGTGGACTTCCACGAGTAACTGAATTGTTTGAGGCAAGAAATCCTAGTAATCCAGCCGTAGTGAGTGAGATTGATGGTATTGTTTCTTATGGTGGAATTAAGCGTGGTAACCGTGAGGTGATCATAACATCGCGTGATAATGAAGTTAAAAAATATCTGGTTCCTTTATCAAAGCATATCCTTGTACAGGATAATGACTTTATTAAAGCCGGTGATCCGTTATCGGATGGAGCGATTACACCGAGCGATATTCTTTCTATAAAAGGACCTGGAATGGTTCAGGAATACCTGGTGAATGAGGTTCAGGAAGTTTATCGTTTACAAGGTGTAAAAATTAACGATAAGCATTTTGAAGTAATTGTTCGCCAAATGATGCGTAAGGTAGTTATTGAAGATCCGGGAGATACTATGTTCCTTGAGCGTGAATATGTAGATCGTATTGACTTCATAAAAGAGAATGATCTGATCATGGATAAAGTAGTTGTTCTTGAGCCGGGAGATTCCAATGATATGAAAGCAGGACAAATAATATCACTGCGTCGTTTACGTGAAGAGAATTCAGTTCTGAAACGTAAGGATTTAAAGATGATAGAAGCGAGGGATGCAATACCTGCAACATCTTCTCCTGTACTTCAGGGTATAACGCAAGCATCACTTCATACGAAGAGCTGGATCTCCGCTGCTTCCTTTCAGGAAACAACTAAGGTTCTTAATGAAGCGGCTGTAAATGGAAAAATCGATGGACTTCTCGGATTGAAAGAAAATGTTATCGTTGGCCATTTAATTCCTGCCGGTACGGGATTACGTGAATATGATCGCATGATCGTCGGATCTCAGGAAGAATACGACTTACTTTTGGCTTCAAAACAAGAAGAGGAAGTCACAGAACATTGATAATTTAGTTATTGGTTAATAATTAAGGGTTATAAATTGTGAATTATCAAATTGCAAATATTCTTTAATTATTAACCAGTACTTTTTACAAATAATTAATAACCATTAACAAATAACAAATAACAAAATGGATGAAAATCAAAATCAAAATCAGCTTAACATAGAGTTGACTGAAGAAATTGCTGATGGTATTTATTCAAATCTTGCAATAATTACACACAGTACATCGGAATTTGTAATCGATTTTGTAAAAATTATGCCTGGTGTTCCTAAAGCTAAAGTTAAAGCAAGAATATTGCTTACACCGCAGCACGCTAAGCGGTTAATGGCTGCGTTACAAGACAACATTGCTAAATTTGAGGCTGTACATGGTACCATAAAACAAACTGAAGGTTTAGGTATTCCAATGAATTTTGGCGGCCCTGCAGCTCAAGCATAATTCTATTTCAGAATATATTTTAAAGAGCATCTTTCGAAAGGAAGATGCTCTTTTTTTATTGAAAGTTTTAACATTTTTTTAATTTAGATAATGGAACTTGAGGTAGATAGCATAATTAATGTTTTTTTATAAAATTTAAGACACTAGAAGTAATTGTTAAATAGAACGGAAGCATTAAGGCAAAGTATATTAAAAACATTTAAAGGCAGAGATGCATGAAAACATTTGCAGATAAAATTATAGCATTTAATAAAAAACTTAATTATAATGGCTCTTTACCTGCCGGCATAAGAATAATGAATCCATTTAAAGAAGATAAAAATATTATTAAAATATCATCTGCTTTTTATAAAAAATATTACAACGACAATAGTGAAAGGCATTTAATATTAGGGATTAATCCGGGCAGGCTCGGTGCCGGATTAACAGGCATTCCATTTACCGACCCCAAAAAGTTAGTTTCAAATTGTGGCATTAATTATTCCGGAGATATTGCACACGAACTTTCATCAGTTTTTCTCTATGACGTGATAAAAGAATTTGGTGGTGAAGAAGTATTTTATAAACAATTTTATATTAACTCCGTTTGTCCATTAGGTTTTACGTCTATAAATGAAAATGGTAAAGAAGTAAATTATAATTATTACGATAGTAAAGAGTTGGCCGGAATTGTTTTTAACTTTATTATTAGAAGCATAAAAAAACAAATTGCATTCGGAATAAACACTGATCTGTGTTTTTGTTTCGGGAAGGGTAAAAATGAAAAATTTCTACTTGATATTAATAATCAATTTGGATTCTTTAAAAGGGTTGTTGCTTTAGAGCATCCAAGATATGTAATGCAATACAAGTTAAAGTATAAAAAAGATTACATAAACAAATATCTTGAAGCTTTTAATTTGGCACAATGAGAATAAGATTTAATTTAGCATTAGCAGGGGGGAATAAAAAAAAATTTAATAAAGTTTTCAAAAATTTCACTTACAAAGAGTTCAAACTAATTACCTACTTTTTTTTTAATTGTAGAGTTTTTCTATACAAAAGAGGTACATAGTATAACATCATCGTCAATAATCCTGCTAGAAAAAAAACAGTGGCTTGGGTTCTGAAGGAATCGTCGTAAAAAAATTCACCGATCATCCAGGTTGAATTTGCACAAATCCAAAAGCAAACGGCCAGGTTATGTGCCAATTCTGATTTGTCCCTTTTATGAATGATTGTAATGTAGATTGCCAGAGCAAGCGTTGGGATTATCATGAAAACTCCCAATGATTTTGAAATAGTTACCCAGCAAAGATCTTTTAAAAGCCAAAGTAGAATGTGAAAATTTTCGAATTTTCGGATGTGTATGTTCATCCGTTGAAAATATGGTTTTTTTTAATACTGTTTATCAAAAATTAATAAATAAAAAGATAAACAGTTTAATTGATTATTGTAAAATGTTGAATATAAAAATTGAAGAGTAATTTATTCAATTTTTAATTTTCAATCGCCTTGATAATTTTTTCATCCATTGGCAACATTTTATCATGAAAACGGTGAATTAATTTTCCATTTTCATCGAGTAAGAACTTTTCAAAGTTCCATCGTATGTCACCCGTTTTATCGGGATTCGGTTGTGTAATTAACCACTGAAATAGTGGATCAATATCTTCACCTTTAACAGAAACCTTTGACATCATCGGAAAAGTGACATCATAATTCTTTTTACAGAAAGAAGCTATTTCTGAATTATTACTAGGTTCTTGTTTACCGAAATTATTGGCAGGAAAACCAATGACTACAAGTTTGTTTTTATATTTTTCATATAATTTTTCGAGGTCAGAATATTGTGGAGTATTGCCACATTCAGATGCAGTATTAACGATTAGAATTTTTTTTCCTTTATAAATGGAAAGATCTACAATTTTGCCATCAATGGATATTGGTTTAAATTCATATATATTCGACGGAGATGAAAACAACAGGGAAAGAATAAACATTAGTTTCATGTTTTAAGGTCTTGTTTGGCTTTATTTAACAATCAAAAATACTAAGAAAATTCGTTACACCCCAAATTATTTTTTTTCATTAAAAGTCTTGAGTCTTGAGTCTTGAGTCTTTGAGTCCTTTTTTAATTCAAAGCACTTTTATTAAAAATAAAATATCCAAAGTGAAATAAAAATGAAAATGGTTTATCGCGATTATCGAAATAATTTACGAAAAGTCCTATTGGGCCAATAGGACTGTGAAATACTGTACCTACAGAACCTACATAATACCTTTTCGAAAGAACTTCTCCATAATAAGTTTTATTTTCAGGAGTGGGTAATAATTCTTTGTATGGCTGAAAAATATATCCTTCGAGAAGGAGTTCAATATTATTTCTTAATGTGATTACATTTTTTGATCCGAGTCCTGCAAAAGTATGAGCCCGAAAGGAAGGAAGAAATATTGTTTTAGATTCCTGAATAGGAAAATATCCTGGACTATTTAAAACAGAACTGATATAATTGGCGAAGAAAGGAATTTCTGTTGTTACGAATTCGAAATACATTCCAAATTTTATTTCCCCTTTTTTCTTAAAATAGTTTTCATATTTAAGATTGAACTGAAACCAATCATGATACTTTTCTTTCTTTCCTCGTTCGGTTGACGTTGATCCGGGAATTGTAATTTCAAGTACGTTGGCATATTGTATTCGTGTATTTAAAAATGTTCCCTGGCTTGGATATTCTTTTCTGTTTAGTGTATTTCTTTCAAAGGTGATAGAACCGGTCGGTCCTCGAATTATCGTTTCATCAGCGGTATCGTTCGATAGAAAGTCCTGTGTCTGATAGTAATTATCGGAAATTCGAATGTAAGATGTGGAAGCAATTATTTTTCCTTTATTTCTAGCTGGAATTCCTAAATTTAATCCGAAATTATAATCTGATTTTAAAATATAAGAAGGTTTTTGTTCAGAGAAAAATGCAGCATTGCTGCTGCTAAAAAAATCATATTGATTGAGTGTAATTTCAGTTTCCAAAAAATATGGAAATCGTGCCGGTGAGTCCATACGAATGCGTAATTGTCCGGAAGTATATAATTTACCGAAATAAAAATTCCCATTAAAATTATATGCTTTCCGATTCCAAACATTGTATTGTAAACCGACAAATGCTTCACTCACCGGTCGTGATGAAATGTTTCCGCCAAATTGTGTTATAACATCACGTTCTCTCTCAATTTTTAAATTAAGGTCAAAAAAACCAGAAGTCTTATTAAACTTTAGGGAAGGATATAATCCTTTCACATTCGGATCAGCGACTAATGCATAATAGGAAGCTTTGAGTCTTTTCAAAGGAATCGGTGCTGTCCCCGGTTTAATAATCTGTCTAACATATTCCGCTTGCTTTGAATTAATACCTTCAATATTTATTTTATCAATAATAACATCGGGGAGAAGTGAACGGTATTCTTTTCGGCGTTGAGTTCTTTGTGAAGGTGTGATGCGACGTTGAATATTTATTTTTAAACGCTCCATTTGGTCCTGTGTAGATTTATAGCCTTCATTAATTAATTCTTTAATTTTAGAAAAATCAAACAACCCAAATCGATTTGTATTAGACTCAATTAAAATTCCATTTTCACATAGTACTGAGAAATTTGTTGGCGTAGTCATCATTGCTCTTATTTGCGAAATGATATTTCCTTCTGTAGTAGGTGTATTTGTACCGGCAGCATTTGAACCAATGATTATATCCGGTTGAAAATCGTCGAGGATTACGTCTGCAGGAAAATTATTATACATGCCACCATCGTAAAGAATCTTATTATCAAAAACAACAGGTTTGAAATAGAATGGATAAGCGGAAGAAGCCCTAACCGCTTGAGCTAAATCGCCATTACGGAAAATTATTGTTTTTTTGTTTTCTATATCTGCTGCAACACAGCGAAATGGAATATACAGAGAATCGAAATTATAATCTGCTTTAGCAATTGGCCCTGCCGTATTTTCAAGCAATGAATAATCATACGGAATGGAGCTTACAATACTCGTTGGAAGTGAAGTGGAGAAAACGGAATCCAAAGAAAACTTTATACTTATCCATGATGCATTTTCATCTTTCTTTCGGAAATAATAGGTGTAATTATCATCAATAATTCCTGTAGCCCAATTATAGAAATCCTCTGTATTTACAATGGAGTCAATTTGTTCGGGTGAATAACCTAAGGCATACATGCATCCGACGATGGCTCCGGCAGACGTTCCTGCTATGTAGTCAATCGGAATATTGGCCTCCTCTAATGCTTTTATAACTCCGATATGTGCCATACCCCTGGCACCGCCGCCACTGAGGACTAGTCCCACTTTTTGTGAATAAGCATTTGAAGCAATAAAAAAAAGAAATAGAAGAATACGTAATTTGAATGAAAACATATTTATTTTCGAAAACAGAAGATTGGCTAAATTACAAAGCTAAATTGATTTTACCTCTTACTGTTGAGAAATAAGATGGCGCTTTTAAAAGCCGAGATCCATACCATGAAAACATTTCACCATCGACTAAAAAAACTTCACTTACAGGTAATAATTTTCTAAATTCCGAAAGATCCTTTTCCTTAAAAGGATAAGGTTCTGAAGATAAAAATACTACATCAGGATTGGCACTTTTTAACTCATTAATTGTTACTTGAGGGTATCTTTCTTTTTCTGAAAAAATATTTTTAAATCCGGCATAATGCATCATTTCGGAAATAAAAGTATCGCTGCCAACTGTCATAATGGGATTTTTCCAAATCAAATATGCACATGAAATCAATTTTTTCTTTTTCGCTTTTAAAATTTCAAATTTCAGAATGATTTTATTGATCAGTTCAATGCCTTTCTTTTTTTTGTTTACGATACAAGAGATTTCTTCAATCATTACTAATGCATCTTCAAGAGTACGGATATCAGAAATCCAAACAGGAAAATCGTTTATTAAAGTGTTGATCTGGCTTTCTTCATTTTCCTCCTTATTCGCAATGATAAGATCAGGTTTCAGTATTTGAATTTTTTTGAGATTCAGATTCTTTGTTCCGCCGATTCTCATTTTCGTACGAAACCAATCATTCGGATGAGTACAAAATTTCGTTATTCCAACTACTTCATCACACAAGCCAAGGTCAAAAAGTAATTCCGTTTGTGAAGGAACCAGGGAAATGATTCGAATAGGATGGCTATGTAAAACTATTTTTCGATTAAGTTGATCGAGTGAAGTAATCATCCGTGAATAATTCTCAATTATTTATGAATATAAATTTGGAATTTCAGATTTTAGAGTTCTAAGCCTAAATTAAATTATTTTGCAATTGCTTTGATGTACGAACAAGGATTAACGATTTTTGATTTCAAATCTTTAATACTTCGAAAAACAAAAATCGTTCATCCTTGTTCGTAAAGAGTTTGTTACTTAATCAGTGCCTCAGCGATATCACTTTTCGTAATTATAAATGTGCGTCCCGCTTTGAAATCCTTAACCAATACAGCCATTCGGTCACCAGCAATCATTTCTGATAATTCTGTTATTGGCGTAGTAATATCTGCGAATGGCAGGGCTTCTTGCATTATTGATCCTACCTTATCATCTTTGGCGGAAGTGTTTTTCAAAATGTGATTAAAGACAAGGTTTTCATAGATGGATCCTACGATTCTGTCATCGGAGGTAACCGGTATTTGTGAAAAATTATTTTCATTGATAATTCGTAGCGCCTGTGCAATGGTATCGTTTTTATCGATGGTTACTAATTCTGTATTTTTCCTATTACCAACAATATCACTGGCAGTCATACCTTTCTTATCGATATATCCCATTTTACGCATCCATTCATCGTTGAATATTTTTCCCAGGTATCGGGTACCATGATCGTGGAAAAGAACAACAACAACATCTTTTTCGGTTAATTTTTCTTTAAGCTGATGTAAGCCGGCAATTGCAGAACCGGCTGAGTTACCTACCCAAATTCCCTCTTTTTTAACAATCTCTCTCGTCATTAAAGCGGCATCTTTATCGGTCACTTTTTCGAAAAGATCGATGAGACTGAAGTCTACATTTTTCGGAAGAAAATCTTCGCCGATACCTTCAGTTACATAGGGATAAATTTCATTTTTGTCAAAAATTCCTGTCTCTTTGTATTTTTTAAAGACTGATCCATACACATCAATACCCCAGATTTTTATAGCCGGATTTTTTTCTTTCAGATAACGAGCTGTTCCGCAAATTGTCCCGCCGGTTCCTACACCGACGACAAAGTGAGTGATTTTACCATCCGTCTGATCCCAGATTTCAGGGCCGGTTTGTTCATAATGAGCCTGAGAATTGGAAGGATTATCGTATTGGTTGGGGTAGAAAGAATTCTTGATTTCCTTGTTTAATCTGGCCGCAACAGAATAGTA
>JANLOW010000097.1:0-2539 GCA_031366785.1 Bacteroidota bacterium
GCTTTTGTCAGGAACATAATCTGCAATCTAAAATCGATGAAAAAATAAAACTTCATGCGCCAAAAGTTGTTCGATTTCAAAACTCAAAAAACAGCACTGATACAAAAACTCAATCCTTCGAATTATTTATAAAGGGAGTGTCTGTTCCTGAAATAGCCAGACAAAGAAAATTAAATGAAAATACAGTTACTGATCATTTGGTTCATTTTATATTAACTGGCGATATTAATGTTTTAAAATTTATTTCGAAAGAAAAACTTGAAGTCGTTAATAAAGCTATCGATGAACACGGAGGTTTAAAATTAAGTCTTTTGAAAGAAAAGTTAGGAGATGAATTTACTTATCCTGAAATAAAAGCCGTACTTAATTATAGGAACAGGAAAAAGTAGAAGTGTATTAATGAAAAGCAAACTTTAATACATAAATGTATAGGAATTTATTTATATTCTAATTCCTATAACAAGAACATCGTCTACTTGTTCGTTTACTCCTTTCCAATTTTGAAAAAAATCATTCAGATAATCTTTTTGATCAATCATTTCGAGGTGTTGGATTGATAAAAGAATTTCTTTGAATATTTTTGTCATTAGTTTTTTAGTATTAATCCCTCCAAATTGATCAGCATAACCATCCGTAAAAATATAAAAAGTGTCTCCTTTTTCAACTGGTATTTCATGAGTCTTAAAGTTTTCATTGTGTGAAATTTGTAATCCCCCGATTGGAAATTTATTGGGCTGGTAGGTTATCAATTCATTATTTCGTATTAACCATAAAGGACGATTGGCTCCGGCATAATGTAAAAGTTGTTTTTCAATTTCTACCGAACATATAGAAACATCCATTCCATCTGTTGATTCATTGCTTCTTTGATTAAGTGTAGAAATCATTTCTTCATGTAGATGATCCAAAATGTTACCAGGGTCGGGTATATCGCTTTCATGAATAATTTGATTCAATAAAGAATTGCCGATAACGCTTAAAAATGCACCGGTCACCCCATGTCCTGTACAATCAGCTGCAACAATGATTGCACAATTGTTTTTTAAAAAGTATGAGAAAAAATCGCCACTGACAATATCTTTTGGAAGGTATAATACAAAAGACTTTGGGAAGGTTTTATAGATTGTTTTTAAATCGGGGAGAATAGCAGCCTGGATTCGTTTCGCGTAATTAACGTTATCGGTAATCTCTCTGTTTTTAATAATTATTTCTTCATTTTTGATTTTAAGCTCTTGAGTCCTTTCATCAACAAGACGTGTCAATTCTGTTTCTCGATTTTTTAACTGAGTAATAAGAGATTCATTTTGTCCGCGTAAACGTGTCGTAAGTGTGCTGATTATTTTCTTCGCAACCTCCGGTTGATTTTTGAGCAGATTGTAAAATAGTTCACGGGTGATTGATATTGTTTCTACATATTCTAAAGCGGTTACAGACATAGATCTGGGTGCGGCATCCAATAAAGAGAACTCTCCGAAGAAATTTCCCGCCTCCATAACAGCAACGGTATGCTCACCATCATGAATTTTAACTTTGCCTTTTGAAATAATATACATCGAATCACCTTCTTCCCCTTTATTGATTATGGGAGTTCCTGATTTATAAGATTGATTTTGTAAGATATTTTCAATTTCATTTATAAGATCAATATCGATTCCTTTGAAAATTTCAATATGCTTTAATAAATCTACTTTGGAAATTTTATTCATTGCTAACAATTGGATTATTTAATAACTTAAAACAGATCGATATTTTCGCTCATTACATTGTAATACATTGTCAATTAGGATGGACAATATTAATATATTTTCAAATGGTCAATGGAAGTCAATTACAAGACTTTTTTGCTTTCTATTCAATGCTTTGCATATTGCAACACATTTCTGCTTTGGTTGTTGGCCAAGCAAAAGAGGGTTTGGATGTATCATGATAATTATTGGAATTTAATACTTTTAATAATAATTTTAGATAATTCTATACATCTCTTAATAGCGTTTTTTCAATTTTTATTGATAATTCTTTAAAAAACACGTATTTTTTAGTTATTCTTTAAGAATATGCTCCATATTAGGTGATTGTTTTTAAAAGAATGCATCCAAAATGTTAATAAAAAAAAATTAATTTTTTGTAAAAAAAGTTTGTATAATCCATATGAAATTGTAGCTTTGGGTTAAATATTGGTTTCAACCCCACTATAAACACAGTAAAATGTTACATGTTTTTGTATCAACCAAAGACTATAACTATAACGATTAACTAAAACATTTGCGTGAAAATTTACCAAAGTAATTTTTTTATTATTTCTAGAATAGCTGATCGATTATTGTTAATCGTTTCGGCTTTTTTTATTACACCCTCTGATTACTAAAACCAATCTATACTAAATACTAACTAATATGAAAAACAAATTCTACACTAAAAGCTCACCCAATCGGTTTAATCGTTGGATGCTTTTCACAATTTGCTTCTTGCTTTCACTTTTTACAATAAGTGAAAGTAAAGCAGTCGGTTTAACAGGAACATATACTATTCCTGGTTCTTA
>JANLOW010000380.1:0-5000 GCA_031366785.1 Bacteroidota bacterium
ATCAAAAATTATGAAACCATTTTTAGATTTTTTGAATACGGGGATTGATTGAGGGGGTATCGTAAATCAGGTATCAAGTATCAGGTATCAGGTATCAGGTATCAGGTATCAGGTATCAAGAATCAATCCCAATAGCTATCGCATTTGTGTAAGGTTAATAATGTTGGCGTCAGGCAAAAACCCGGCTTAAAGGTCTCAGGAATAATTACAAATTAAGTATTAGGCAATTTATTTTTAAATAAAAACCTCAATGCCTGAACATGAAACCCGCAAGTACCGCCAGCTGGCGGTACTTGTGGGTTAATAGTATCGAAACAAATCTAAAAAGATTTGGATAATCAAAAGACCATTTTGGCTTAAGATTTCAAATGCGATAACTATCGGGAAAGAATCAAGAATTTGGATTATGTGAAAAAAATTACACTCCTATTGGAGAATTAAATTAAAAAATCACAGGCAAAAAAAAATTGGAAACTTGAAACGGGGTTAACCAATTTCAAATTTCCAATTCTTAAAAAATATTTTGTTTATGCTTCTGCTATAGGCAGAACTGAAACGTAGCTTTTTTCATTTAACTTTTTACGGAAAACAACTTTTCCTTCTGTCAATGCAAACAGAGTATGATCTCTTCCTATTCCAACATTCTCACCAGGAAAATGACGGGTTCCACGCTGGCGTACGATAATATTACCTGCAATTACATGCTGTCCACCGAACATTTTAATGCCAAGACGCTTACTGTGCGACTCCCGACCGTTCTTCGAACTACCAGCACCTTTTTTGTGTGCCATAATTTTTTATTTTTTATTAATTGATTATTTCTTAGATACCTGCAATACTTTCAATCTGAATGCGTGTAAGATCCTGACGATGTCCGCATTGCTTCTGATAACCCTTACGGCGTTTTTTCTTGAAGATAATAACTTTATCTCCACGAATGTGACCCAGAATTTTTGCTTTAATACTAGCACCTTTTAAAGAAGCACTACCAACTTTTAGTTTTCCTTCATTCTCAGCTAGAATTATATCGTTGAATTCCAGAGTTTTACCTTCTTCTCCGGACAAGCGATGAACGATCACTTGCTGATCTTTCTGCACTTTAAATTGCTGTCCGGCTATGTTTACAATTGCATACATGGCTTTTATCTTGTCTTAATTTCCTCAGAATTTGAGGGATGCAAATGTAAATAAATATTCCTTTAAACAAAACTGTTTTAACAGAACTTTTTCAATCCAAAGTCATTAAGTTTGAAGAATAATGACGTTTTTTCGAATGAATCTAAAGCAAACACGACTAATCTACTATTTCCTCATCTTTTCACTCTCGTGCAAAAGTAAAAATATGTCTGAACCCTATACAAATCATCTTGCAGGCGAATCGAGCCTTTACCTTCAACAACATGCTCATAATCCAGTCAATTGGTATCCCTGGAGTGATGAAGCCTGGGCAAAAGCAAAACAAGAGAATAAACTTGTAATCGTTTCCATCGGTTACTCTTCCTGCCATTGGTGCCATGTTATGGAAAAAGAAACATTCATGGATACAACAACGGCCAGGATTATGAATGAAAATTATATCTGCATAAAAGTTGATCGTGAAGAAAGACCAGATATTGATCAGGTTTATATGAGTGCCGTTCAGATGATAAACGGCAATGGAGGATGGCCCTTAAACAGTTTTACTCTTCCCGATGGTCGTCCCATTTTTGGCGGAACATATTTTACTAAAAGTTCTTGGGATGATATTTTAATTAGGCTTAGAGATTTTTATAGAGATAGTCCAGATAAAGCCAATCAATATGCAACCGAACTGATTAAAGGTATTGGCCAGTCTGAACAAATAAAATTTGTAAAGGCCGATACTGTTTTTTCCAAAAATATACTTCAAAATGCTATTACAAGCTGGAAGCGCTCCTTAGATAATATTGAAGGTGGACCAAACCGGGCTCCTAAATTTCCATTACCCGGAAACTATCAATTTCTTTTACGATATGCTGTTTCAGCCGGTGATTCTCAATTATTCGATCATGTAAAATTGACTCTTAAAAAAATGGCTTTTGGAGGAATTTATGATCAGATCGCCGGAGGATTTGCACGCTACTCTACGGATTCATTTTGGAAAGTTCCTCACTTCGAAAAAATGCTTTATGATAATGCCCAACTCATCAGCCTGTATTCTTCCGCTTATAAATTAACACAAGATGACTTTTATAAACAAATTGCTATTGAAACAATCGATTTTTTAAAAAATGAAATGTCAGATGGAAACGGTGGTTATTATTCCGCTTTCGATGCAGATTCAGAAGGTGAAGAAGGAAAGTATTATGTCTGGGAAAAAGAGGAAATTAGAAATATTAAATTCCCTCTTTGCGGCAAAGTGGATGGGAATAAAGTTTTCTCAGAATATTTCAATATAAACGAAATTGGTTTTTGGGAAAAAAATAATTACATCCTCTTACGAAAAAAATCGGATAAAGAAATTGCTTCGCAGTTTAATGTATCTCTTGCCGAATTAAAAACTTTTATCGCTCAATCAAAAATTATACTTCACAAAAAACGCAACGAACGTAAGCCTCCTGCACTTGACAAAAAAATAATTACTTCATGGAATGCACTTCAAGTTTCAGCACTATGCGAAGCCTATCAGGCATTTGGAGAGGAAAAATATCGTGCAGAAGCAATTCTTTGTGCAGAACAAATTCTCCATAATGCAGTTAGCAATGAAGGAATTCTTTTACATGTTCGTTATCAAAAAAATCAATTGAAAGCCGGCTACCTTGAAGATTATGCTTTCACTATTTCTGCACTTATCAATTTATATCAGATAACTTTTGAAGAAAAATGGCTGCTAAAAGCAAAAAAATTTGCTGACGATGCTATTACACTATATTTTGATGATTCAGATAAATTCTTCTGGTTCACTTCCAATCTTGATTCTGTTTTGATAACAAGAAAAAAAGAAACTACTGACAATGTAATTCCTGCATCAAATTCGGAAATGGCTAATACGCTTTTTAAACTTGCAGATTATTTTGATAATAATAAGTATTCTGATATGGCCGCTCAAATGTTAGCCTCGGTCGAAAATGGTATTTTAAATTATCCTTCATCATATTCCAATTGGGCTAACCTTATGATGAATTACACATTTTCTTTTAATGAGATTGTTGTAATAGGTACAGATGCTGATGAAAAAAGAAAAATAATTTCTTCTTCTTATCTTCCGAATGCAATATTCGCAGGCAGTCTTTTTAAAGAAAGCACCCTGCCCTTGCTCGAAAACCGTTTTCAGGAATCGAAAACCCTTATTTACATATGTACGAATAAAACCTGCAAACTTCCTATCGAAAGTGCCAAAGAGGCTATCGTTTTATTAAAGAAAGATTCTCAAAACCTCCCTTCGAATGTTAATTATTCAAAGTAGCCGCGCGGCGAAAGAGTAAAACTTCAATATAAATTAGCATCCGAAAGAATCCTGTTTAAGAAATTTGCAATTGCAAATCTCGATACCCGATACTTGATACCTGATACTCTTTTATAATGGAAAAAATTCAAAAACTTCTTGTAGCAAATCGCGGCGAAATTGCTATTCGTGTTCTTCGTGCTGCTTCTGAATTAGGTATTCGAACGATTGCTGTATTTACATTTGAAGACCGCTATTCACTACATCGTTTCAAAGCTGATGAAGCCTACCAGATTGGCTCTGACAATGATCCGCTAAAGCCATATCTCGATATAGAAGAAATCATTCGCATTGCCAAACAAAATAAAGTACAGGCCATCCATCCCGGTTATGGTTTCCTTTCTGAAAATGTAAATTTTGCCAAACGCTGCTTTGAAGAAGGAATAATTTTTATTGGGCCAAGGCCTGAAGTCATGGAGCAGCTGGGCGATAAGGTGAAATCTAAAATGGTTGCCCGTGCCTGTGGTGTTCCTGTTATCGATGACAACAAAGAAAAACTTACTTCTGCTGAAGTGGCATTAAAAGAAGCCAGAAGAATTGGTTTCCCTGTAATCTTTAAAGCAAGCGCCGGTGGCGGCGGCAGAGGAATGCGTGTGATTCATCAGGAAGATACGCTCGAAAAATCTTTCAACGAAGCGAAACGCGAAGCCGGAAATGCTTTCGGTGATGATACTATTTTTATAGAGAAATATGTTGATGACCCAAAACATATTGAAGTACAAATTCTCGGCGATAATTTTGGAAATATCGTTCACCTTTTTGAACGCGATTGCAGTGTGCAAAGAAGATTTCAAAAGGTGGTTGAAATGGCTCCGGCTCCTTCCTTAAAACAGGAAACAAAGGAAAAACTTTATGAATATGCTCTTAAACTAGCGCATCAGGTAAAATACAACAATGCAGGTACAGCAGAATTTTTAGTTGACGGCAATGAAAATATTTTTTTTATTGAAGTCAATACCCGAATTCAGGTTGAACATACGGTAACGGAAGAGGTAACAGGTATCGATATTGTAAGAAGTCAGATTCTTATCGCTGATGGATCTTCTCTTAACTCCTCCACCATCAACATACCCAATCAGGCATCGTTGAAATGCAATGGCTTTGCGATTCAATGCCGGATTACAACGGAAGATCCTCAAAACGATTTCAAACCGGATTATGGAACCATCATCGCATACCGCCATGCCGGAGGTTATGGTATTCGTCTCGATGAAGGAAGTTCTTATCAAGGTGTAAAAGTTTCTCCATTCTTTGATTCGATGCTTGTAAAAATTACAGCGAAGGGAAGAACGCTTAAAGGTGCTCAGAAAAGATTGCTTCGGGCATTAAATGAATTCAGAATCCGTGGCGTGAAAACGAATATTTCTTTTTTAGAAAATGTTCTGAACCATGCCGAATTTGAAAATGGAAATGCAACAGTTCGGTTTATAGAGAAATATCCCGATCTGCTCCGCTTCAAAGTGAAACAGGATCGTGGCACAAAAATTCTTACTTACATCGCTGATGTAATGGTCAACGGAAATCCTGATGTCAATGT
>JANLOW010000384.1:0-1782 GCA_031366785.1 Bacteroidota bacterium
GGATCCTTCTGCATTAAATAATTCAATTTCAATTTGTGAAATATCTGAAAAGGAAGTGTATGGAAAAAATAAAGTAGAAGAATTTTGGCCTCGGCTATTCAGTATAGTAATAGCAACCTTTTCATCAAAAATAAGATCGGAGATGTTGTTAACTACTACATGAGTTTTTTTATTTCTTATTACAACATCTGCATCTTTAAGCAAAGAGGGATCAATATTATTAATGTTATATTCTATATGATCTGAATTGCCAGCAAAAGCAAATTGATTGAAAATAAGACACATTAAATAAACGAAGTGTTTATTGAACCCCATCATTCCTTATTTATCACAATTTGTTCTGAAAATTTTTTAGAAATAGCAGCAAAAAAGTCACGTACTTCGGTATATTCTTCTGCCGGAAAAAATAATTTATTTATTGTTAAAACACTCTTGAGCTGTATTTGGTCATCTGTAGAAGTGGTTATAAAGGTAAAAGAAGCAGCGCTATCCGGCAATGTTACCTTAATACTTTTAGGCATTTCATTTATTTTATATCCGGAAGGGATTTTTAAATTAAAGGTTGAAATATCGTTTTGAGGAAAGGTAAATTCGATAGGGCTTTCACGAATTTCATCTTTGAATGGATTTGTATGAAGGTCGGCATTTATATAGGGTGTTAAGTAAATAAATTTATCAGATGAAATAACTGAGGAGGAAATATTCGATTTGATGATCAGATTGTTGTTTAGTGAGTCTAAATTCTGTACTGTTATAGAATCTGATTTGATGTTTAATTTTTTTTCATCTATAAAATCACTAAAAAATTCTTTCAAACCCCTTTGGATAATTCTTTTCCTTCCGTGAAGTGCAGAATAGTTATTACAAGAATAGATGTACTTGCCATTGATGTTGTCATCTTTATCTAAAGTTAGTAAGAAATTTTGAGAGCTTTTTGAAACTGATGCATTATTAATTTGTATCCATTCGAAATTTTTATCAATTAATGCAAAACCTTGTATATTTATATTTAATTCATTTTGCAACGTCATGGGTTTAAGTGGATCAATAGCATCAAGTATATATTCTTCATTTTCGCTTTTCACTTTTACAACTGTATGATTAAATTGATCTAAAAATGTATAAGCTCTTAGTGCCACACCATTATTTCGAGTACAAATCATTACAGGATCAGCTTTTATACCGGCAGAACGTAACATGCATAATAAGATTGAATTGATTTCTGAACTATTGCCGGTTTTATTTTTAAAAGCAGTTTTCAAATTATCCATATAAATTGAATAATTTTCGCTCCAAGCAAAATTATTTTTTACATAATTATATAATGTTGAAATTTTTTCTTTTTCATTTGTAATACCATTTAATAATTGTTGTGTTAATTCTTTTGCAAAATTAAATGAATGAAATTGGTCTTCATACCACTCAGCTTCATTTAAATATTCTCCAAATTCTTTCCAATCTTTTAAAATGCTTTTGCTTATTGAGCCAGGAAAATTTATTGAATTAAGTTGCATTTTAAAACTATTATAATCCGGAGGGTGTATGGAGAAAATTTCTTTGTGTATAGCCTTCACATTTTCCATCGTATATTTAGTTATATCCACATCAGACCGTTCAGTAACCCCGGTTGTCATGTTGCCTACAATTAGAAAGGAATTGTCATGTTGAATATTATTTATACCATTTCTGCCATTAGCTAATATAGAGTAACTATAAAAATTTGGAATATGTGTCCGGTATTCACAATGTGCAATAGGAATATCATCTTGGAAATACCAATCT
>JANLOW010000401.1:0-10725 GCA_031366785.1 Bacteroidota bacterium
TATTCTAGTTTAATATCAAACGAACCATCCTTATGATGACGTCTGTAAGCACTTATAAAGGCATTATCCGCTTGATCAAAATAATTAAGCAAACCGTAATGAAGAGGCAAACCCGCTCTCAATATAGTTCCTACAATCGGGTGATTCTTTAATACCGGTACAATAGCAATACCTAAAGGGGTGGTTACTTCTATATTTTTATATTGTAGAGTTTTACTGATTTCATAGGCAAAAATTTCTCCCAGCCGTTCGAGATTTTTCCGGAAACGCATACGGTCTTTTTGTATCTGAACATCGCGGATTTCAGAGACAAACTGATTTACAATTGAATTATTCAGACTGAGGTTATGGACCATAGATTATATACTATTTTAGCCAACGAATAATGACAGGCAAATTATTTTTCAGGATTTGTAAATATACAACTTCCTTTGAACCGAAGCTCTTATAAAATCTGGCAAGATTAACATCCATAGACCCCTCAAAATCCAGTAAGATGTCTTCCTTCGAATGTTCTCTTATAAATGAATCAATCAATAAACTCATGGCACCTGTTTCTTTTGCTTCATTATTGGAAGCTGAAAACAGAAAAATATAAGAATATCTCGATTTTAAAAAGAGGCAACCGGCAATTAAATTTCCATTCGAATTTAAAATACCACGACAATCAAGGAGATTTCTGCTTTTTGCTACAGAAAGTAATTTTAAAAATGTTTTATAATTTTCATCTTTTAGTTTACTGATATGCAAACCCTTGTTTAACCTGAACAAACTTATAATATCTTCCGGTAATACATTTTTTGTGATTTCAATTCCACTATTTAGAGACTTTTTAATATTTCTTCTGAGGTTTTCATTATAATTTTCCCTGATTTTTTCATAAGTTCCTGAAAGACTTAAATGACAGGTTAATTTACGGTTTATTGAAAAAGAATTGAAGGAAGTTAAATTGTTGAAACTATTTAACTGAATTTCGATTAGCTTGAATTTTTCTGGAATGGCAGATAAAAATTCTTTTACTTCATTTTCGGAAATATTCGTTTCGCTGCTGAAAAGTCCGAGCTGCTGAGTAAAAAAAGGCTGAAACAAATAATTTATCCCGAATTTTTTTCTATTAGTTAGAGGAAAAACAGATTTATAATCATCTTCTACCAGAGCTTCCCATCCGGGTGATACGATATCAAGAAACCAACTTTCAGCATATAATAAACTTTGAGAGGATGATGATATACATGTATCCCACTTTAATTTATTAATATCAGTATGTTTCAGATATTGGATCAATTTATATAGCTGCTTTTATTATTTCCTCATAAACTCCCCGCCATCCTTCCCATGGTTTTTTATTGCTGATTGATTCATTATGCCAAATTGTTATGAATGTTCCATTAACTGCTTTTACTTCTTTAATTATTGGACCCACATAACTTAAAACCTCAGCCGGCATTATTTTCATATAGTATCGAAGAGTCGCATCCATCACGGTAAAAGGATGAATGCGAAGTTGTGTTTCTGTTTCACGCTCAAGATCATAAAAATAAAAAGAAGTACATATTCCAGCTCGAAATCCGATTTCTCCCGAGAATCCCATTGAAAAATCATCAGTAATATCTGCATCAATCAACTGACGATAAGTGGTAGGAAAGGAAAGTTTAATAAAGTGCTGCCTGCTTTTTGTAATTTCCCTCATAACTATTTTCTGAAGCCTTGATTGCTCCAGGCGCATTCGCCCTGTTCTTTGATTTGAATAAAAAGATGGATGAATACCCGTTTCTGAATAATCGGCAATTGATTTAATAAGTGATTGAAATTTTTTACTACTAATAGAAACGTTTTTATCGTTTTCTGCATAATCTCCCAGAAGAAAAAAATAAATCATCTGTAGGTTATATTTATTCTGAAGTTCAGCAAGAAAATCATAGGTATCGTATGGATCTTTTTTTTGTCCGGAAAGAACAGCGATTCGCTCAAAGAATAATTCAAAATCAAAAGAAGAAATGGAACGTATTAATGCACCACATGTACGAATCAATCCTTTTTCTTTATAAGCCCAGGCATTATCGATATCAATGGTTGAAATATATTTATAAGATTTTTCACGGAAATTAAGATCCGGAAAATTTTCTTTAAAAATCTGTTTAATTTTTTTTGCATAAATATTTACGATCGGTTTATTCAAAAAACCTTTCTGGAATGCAAGACTTTCTGCTGCATCGAATCGTTGATATTTATCGGGGGTAAATGGAAGATATTCTTCATAACGGCTGACCATAAAAAAACTGGCCGCGAAAGGATCGAAAGGAATAACATATTTTGGATGAGTGGCAAAGAATGCTTTTGTATCGTTCCATTCGAAAACAGATAAATCCTGATTGCGGATCTTTTTTTCAAATAATAAATTAGTCGCATAGAAAAATAATTCTTCACCTATAGGTTCAGTACTATAATTAAATTTTGGCCCTGTATAAAAACTGAATTTGTTGGCATCTGTCGTAATTTCATAATCTATACCTATCAAATCTTTTAAAAGCAGATCAAAGGTGTAACGTAAACGGTTTGTTATAGAAGTAACGTAGACAAGCATCGATAAAATCATTTCGGGGCAATTATCAGATCAGTCCCTCGTCTGCAAAGCTATAAAATCCATGTTGTGTTACTATAATATGATCAAGAACGGTTATCTCTAAAATTTTTCCGCCTTCGGAAATATTTTTAGTTAATTGAACATCAGCTGCACTGGGCTGATTGTTACCAGAAGGATGATTGTGACATAAAATTATTGAAACGGCTTTTTGATCTAAAGCAGCTTTAAAAATCATTCTTGGGTCGGCAACAGTTCCACTCATTCCTCCCTTGCTTATTTGTTGCTTGCCGATGATGCCATTGGCACGGTTCAAAAAAATTATCCAAAACTCTTCATGCATTAGATCGCCAAGCAGAGGCTGCATTAAATTAACGGCCTCTAGGCTATTGGTTAACTTCTCCCTTTTTACTTCCTTACTTTCTTTTCTTCTGCGGCCCAATTCCATAGCTGCAACTATAGTTACAGCCTTGGCTTGTCCAATGCCTTTATATTTCTGTAATTCCTGCACGTTCATTTTACCGAGAAAACTTAAGTCATTTGAATTACCCGAAAGTATTTTTCGTGCCAGGTCTACTGCAGTTTCCCCGGAATTTCCTGTACCAATCAGGATGGCAATTAATTCTGCATCCGTAAGCGAATGTTTACCTTTTAATAATAGTTTCTCCCTCGGCCTGTCTTCTTCAGCCCAGGCTTTGATCGGAAGATGAGAATCCATCTATGCAAGAAACGGATATTGAATGAAAGTGTCGTTTAATATTTGAGTGAAAAACAATAAAAAAGGGACTGTAAAGTCCCTAAATAAATACCACTAATAAAAACAGGTTATTTTAAATGATTGATATGAACAGCAAGTTCACTCTTTAGATTTGAAGCTTTGTTTTTATGAATTACATTAGTCTTTGCAAGACGATCAAGCATCGATGCCAATTTTGGAAGTTTGCCGGCCGCTTCTTTTTTATCAGTTACTTCTCTGAAATTTTTAATAGCATTCCGAAGAGTTTTCGCTTGATAACGATTACGTACTCGTTTACTTTCGCTGTTGCGTATCCTTTGAAGGGATGATTTGTGATTTGCCATTGAATTAAAGTTCTTTTCTAATTTATCAATTCCCGAAAAAAGCGTATGTAAGTAGAATTTTTGGGAGTGCAAATATACTAAAGCCTGATGATTCTGCAAACATTGACCGGGATTAATATGATTTGATTGATAATTCAGATTTAGTATAGACTTCGCTTTTTTAATAAATATAAAAAGAACCTCTAAAACGCAAGAATTAACGATAATTTTTAACTTTCTACTATTAATTATTAACCATTATCTTTTAACTCAGGATCTTTCGTCCGTTTTTCCTACTTACTTCATGCCCTCAAAAAATTACTACTTTTAACGCGAATTATGGATGAAATCGGATTAGAGGTTGTCGGTATTATTGGTGCAGGTACAATGGGTTGTGGCATTGCTCAAATTGCGGCAATGGCCGGTCATAAGACCATAATTTTTGATTCTAATCCATTGGCTTTGAAAAAAGCAGGGGACGATTTATATAAAACATTAATTCGACTTTTAGAAAAAGAAAAAATTTCTGCTGAAGATAATAAAGCAATTTGGTCGCGTTTTAGTTTTGAAGATTCTTTAGAAAAATTGAAATCCTGTTCAACAATTATCGAAGCCATTATCGAAGATGTAAGTATTAAACAAAAATTGTTTAAAGAGTTAGAAACTTTTGTTAGTACAGATTGTGTTTTGGCAAGCAATACTTCGTCATTATCAATTACAAGTATTGCTTCTTCATGTTTAAATCCGGAAAGAGTAATCGGTTTGCATTTTTTTAATCCGGCGCCTTTAATGCCTTTGGTGGAAATTATTCCCGGAATTTGTACTGATAAATCTACTATAGAAAAATCAAAAATTTTAATTTCTAAATGGAATAAAACTGTCGTTTTAGCAAAAGACACTCCTGGTTTTATTGTGAATCGCATTGCCCGTCCATTTTATGGTGAGTCAATCCGTATTCTGGAAGAGAGATGGTGTGGAATACCCGGCGATCAAACAGGAATTGCTACCATCGATTGGGCGATGAAAGAATACGGAGGTTTTAAAATGGGTCCTTTTGAATTGATGGATTTGATTGGTAACGATATTAATTATACTGTGACAGAAATTGTATGGACACAATTTTTTTTCGATTCCAGATATAAGCCATCGTTTACTCAGAAAAGACTTTTCGAAGCAAAACATTTTGGAAGAAAAAGCGGCAAAGGATATTATTCATATCATGATAATGCTGTTCCGCCGATTCCTGTGAAGGATAAAGAAGCCGGAGAAAAAATATTCATGCGTGTACTGTCTATGCTTATCAACGAAGCCGCCGATGCTCTTTATTACAATGTCGCTACAAAAGAAGACATCGATATAGCAATGACAAAAGGTGTTAATTACCCAAAAGGATTGCTGAAATGGTGTGATGAATTAGGGACAGAAAAAATTCTGGATAATCTTAAAATATTAAGATCAGTTTATATGGAAGACAGATACAGGCCCTCAGTATTACTTCAGCAAATGGCCGATAAAAAAATCAAATTTTACAATTAATTTTGAAATAAAATAAATGTTATGGCAAAAGCAGAAGATCTAAAAAATGTAATAGATGTAAATTATAATTTTAAAGGTGATAGTATTATTCTTGGTACAGCAATGTTTAATAAACAAGCTTTACCTAATACGCTTGTTAAAATTCCATTAAATGTTGTTAACCGTCATGGTTTAATAGCCGGAGCTACCGGTACAGGAAAAACCAAAACAATACAACAGTTTGCTGAAAGTTTATCTGAAAAAGGAATTCCTGTTTTGTTGATGGATATAAAAGGCGATCTCAGCGGTATTGCTAAACCGGGAACCGAAAATCCGAAAATTAAAGATCGCCATCAATTGATAGGGAATGAGTGGGTTGCCAAACAGTTTCCGGCAGAATTAATGTCAATCTCCGGCGATAAAGGATTACGCCTTCGTGCAACTGTTTCCGAATTTGGCCCGGTATTGTTTTCTAAAATTCTCGAACTCAATGAAAACCAACAAGGCGCTGTAGCAATTGTTTTTAAGTATTGCGATGATAAAAAAATGCCTTTGTTAGATATAAAAGATTTTCGACAGGTACTGCAGTATGTTTCAAATGAAGGGAAAAAGGAGTTGGAAATGTACGGACAAGTATCATCTGCAACAGCAGGTGTAATAATGAGAAAACTTTTAGAGATAGAACAACAAGGTGCCGACAAATTTTTCGGTGAAAAATCTTTTGAAGTAGAAGACTTATTGCGTCACGATAAAAATGGTTTTGGTTTTTTAAATATCATCCGATTAACGGATATGCAGGATAAACCTAAACTTTTTTCAACTTTTATGCTTTGCCTGTTAGCGGAAGTGTTTCAAAAATTTCCTGAGATGGGGGATAAGGCAGCACCGAAACTTGTAATATTTATTGACGAAGCCCATCTGATCTTCCGCGAAGCAACAAAAGCATTGATGGATCAATTAGAAACAGTAATAAAATTAATCCGATCGAAAGGTGTTGGTATATTTTTCTGTACTCAGATACCGGGTGATATTCCGGATAAAATTTTAAGTCAGCTGGGTTCGAAGTTTCAACATGCAATGAGAGCCTTTACAGCCAACGACAGGAAAGACATTCGCCTTGTAGCCAATAATTATCCGTCAACAGAATTTTATAATACAGAAACTCTTCTTACTGAACTGGGAATCGGAGAAGCACTTATTACAGTACTCGATGAAAAAGGCGCACCAACTCCTCTTGCTCATACATTACTTTGTGCACCCAGAACTAGGATGGATGTACTCACTACTGAAGAACAGGATAAAATAGTTTCTTCTTCAGAAATTTCCGGACTATACAATGAAGTGATTGACAGACAAAGTGCCTACGAAATACTTACAAAAAAAATTGAAACGACTGAGACACAAGATAACCAAACGACAGTAGAATCAAACAAGAAGGAAGAGGGCAATTCAATCGTTAATACAATTTCAAATGTGTCGAAAAATCCAATCGTTAAACAAATGGCTCGCGAAATCACCAGAGGTATTTTCGGTGTTCTTTTTGGAAAGACAACTAGCCGGAGAAGATAGTTATGAACGGTAAGACAACAGCGGAGAAGGTAGTGGATATAATGATGAGCGGCGACTTGTTCAGTCAATGGCTCGGTATTACTGTCATTAATATTACTGAGGGAAAATGTACGTTGAAGATGAAGGTCCGTAAAGAGATGCTAAATGGTTTTTCCATTGCACATGGTGGAATTACTTACTCACTCGCCGATAGTGCTCTTGCTTTCGCTTCTAACAGTCACGGAAGAAAAGCGGTTTCCGTCGAAACAAGTATTTCACATATTGTTTCATTGAAGGAAGGCGATATAATAATTGCTGATGCTGAAGAAAATTCTTTAAAAGAAAAAATAGCAATTTATACAATCACAATAAAAAAGGAAGATGGAGTTCTGGTTGCACTTTTCAAAGGCACGGTTTACAGAACATCAAAAGATTGGGATGTTTAATTTGGTTTTTAGTTATAGTTAAATTCTTGTTTTAAATTTCCATGACAATAAAATAATTTATGAATGAAGCTTATATAGTCGATTACATTAGAACACCCATTGGGAGTTTTGCAGGTACCCTTGCTTCTGTCCGTGCGGATGATCTTGCTGTAATTGTTTTAAAAGAATTGATACGAAGAAATCCTTCAGTAAACCTTTTAGAAGTCGGAGATGTAATTTTAGGTTGCGCAAACCAGGCCGGCGAAGACAATAGAAATGTTGCCCGTATGGCCTTGCTCATGGCCGGCTTGCCTGTTTCTGTACCGGGTGAAACTGTAAATCGTTTGTGTGCATCGGGTTTATCTGCTGCTGCTGCTGCTGCTAGAATGATAAGGTGTGGCGATTCAGATATCGTGATTGCAGGTGGTGTTGAAAATATGACACGAGGTCCATGGGTCATGTCAAAAACTTCAACTCCTTTTGGCCGTGATGCTCAATTATTCGACAGCAGTTTCGGATGGAGATTTATAAATCTGAAAATGAAAGAAATGTTTGGAACGGCAGCAATGGGAGAGACAGCAGAAAACCTGGCAGAGAGAGATAAAATTTTACGTGAGGATCAAGATGTTTTTGCTTTTAATAGTCAGTTGAAAGCAAAAAAAGCATTTGACAAAGGAAGATTTAAAAAAGAAATTGTCGCTGTTGAAATTCCGGAAAAAAAGGGAAGTACAATTATTTTCGATAAAGATGAATTTGTAAAACCAGAGACAACGATAGAAGGACTTCGAAAATTAAATACGAGTTTCAGAAAAAACGGAACTGTAACAGCCGGAAATTCTTCCGGATTAAACGATGGTGCCGCTTCCTTGCTTCTCTCTTCAGAAAAGGGATTGAATAAATTCAATCTTAAACCGCTTGCTAAAATTATCTCCTCTTCAGTTGTTGGAGTAGAGCCTGATTTTATGGGCATTGGTCCGGTTGAAGCAAGCAATAAAGCTATAGTGAAAGCAGGACTTACGTGGGACAAAATTGATATCGTTGAATTAAATGAAGCTTTCGCTGCACAGTCGCTTGCTTGCATTCGTGCATGGAATCTACAGGATAATGATTCCCGAATTAATCCAAACGGTGGAGCAATTGCATTAGGGCATCCTCTTGGAATGAGTGGTGCACGAATATTAGGTTCAGCAGCACTTGAATTGCATGAACAAAACAAAAAATATGCTTTGGTTACAATGTGTGTTGGCGTAGGCCAGGGTTATGCAGTAGTAATTGAACGAGTTTAAAAATAATCTTGCAATACATTGAATGTAATTTTCAAGCAAAAAATACAGAGATGAATATATATGAATTTAACGGATATAAACCTGTCATACATGAATCTTCATTCATTCATCCGAATGCTACTGTTACTGGTAATGTAATTATTGGCAAAAATGTTTACATAGGACCGGGGGCTGCTTTACGTGGTGATTGGGGAGAAATAATTATCAGTGATGGTTGTAACATTCAGGAAAATTGTACGATACATATGTTTCCTGGTGTTACTGTATTGTTAAAAGAAGATGCCCACATCGGACATGGCGCAATCGTTCACGGTAGTACGATCGGTAAAAATGTTTTGATAGGAATGAATGCAGTAATAATGGATAATGTTGTAATCGGAGACAATTCAATTATCGGGGCTTTAAGTTTTGTTCCTGAAGGAATGAATATTCCGGAGAGAAAAGTTGCTGCCGGAAATCCAGCGAAGATTATAAAAGATGTAAGTGATGAAATGCTTGAGTGGAAGAGTAAAGGAACGGATCTTTATAAAAAGTTACCGGCTGAGCTGTTTGCATCTTTAACACCATGTGTTCCGCTTAGAGAAATTCCTGCCAATAGACCAAAGCAACAAGAAGTGTATAAAACCTGGATGAAAAAATAATTGTTTAAAATTTAATTTAATTTATTTTTTATAAATGATTTTGCAATAAAATAAATTGAAACAATAAGAAAAATTCCTCCAAGGGCAGCCACAATCGAAGAGCCTGCGGGAAAATCGAATTTGTAAGAAATATTCAAACCGAAGAATGCACCCAGTATACTTATCAATGCGGCAAAAATAATAACATTTCGGTTATTTTTTGCAATCATTATTGCACCTACGGCTGGGATAATCAGAAAGGAAAAAACAGGAATTACTCCGCTTAGTTTTACAGCAAATACAATACTTAATCCGATGGAAATATAAAATAAAAAATTCCATAAACTAAAAGCGCTTTTGGTTTGAAACATGTTTTTAGCTAAAGTCGTATCAGGGCGGGAGAAACTTTCAGTAACTGCAATAAATTTTTTAAAGAAGAATAAATGAAGTAAGCCAATAGCTGTAAAAATAATGGCAACCATTTTAATTTGATCCCAACTTACTGATAATATATTTCCAAAAAGCACTTCTTGTATATCCGAATCTCCATGAGGGGTTTTAGAAATTAACATAACTGTTATTGCAGATGTTACAGCATAAATAATTCCTATTATGGCTTCAAGTTTTAAACGCTTGTCACGGATATTTATAAAGGACATAAGAAAAGCGCCCACCAAAGTAAAAACAATTGGAATAACTGTTTTACCCTTGCCAATATAATCTGAATATGCAACACCCAGCGATGAAATTTGACCCAATGCAAGATCTACAAACACAATTCCTCTACCTATAACATGGACACCCAGATAGGATAGTAAAATTCCTACAATAACGCTAAGCGCAAAGGCTTGAATCATGAAGTCAAGTTGAAACATTTCAGTCATTGGAGTATTTTTTTATAGAAGTATTGGGTGAATATTGCTTTATTGTTTCAAGGCAGAAACCAGTTGAGTAATATTGTAATCAAATAAATCGTAATAATTTTTTATACTTTCAAAAGCGCCGGATGATGTTGCCAGAGTCAGAACTTTAGCTCCTGTTTGTTTGGCAACTACATCAGAAGATGACGTAGTAAAATAGGGCGATGAAATAATTACTTTTATTTGATTAGTTTTTATTTCTCCGATTATCTTTACGAGTTGAGAAGGAGAAGGAGGTATTCCGGGTTTTGGTTCAAGAAAATCTACAATCTGTAAGCCAAAGCGATTTTCAAAATAACACCATTCGTTATGGTAAGCAATAATTTTTGTTCCTTTATATTTTGCCATCGCTTTTGTCCATTCAATAATTTTTCGATCAATCGTTTCATTAAATATTTTTAGATTTGTTTCGAAGAAATTTTTATTTGCCGGAGAAATTCTTTCCAAACCATTGCAAATATTTCTGGCAATTTGTTTTCCATTAACCGGATCAAGCCAATAGTGCGGATTTCCGAAAAGATGAATATCGCCTTCTCCACGATTCAATGACGAAGGAATCTGCATTAAAGAAATGCCTATGGATGCATCTACATATCCCGGACTTCCTTTTTGTATTTTCGGATTACGTGAACTTGTAACTAATTGCGGCGACCAGCCGGTTTCAAGATCCAATCCAACAGTTACAAAAACATCAGCATTCGATAACTTGATAATATAGCTTGGCTTGGGATCGACAAAGTGAGGATTTTGATATCCTGTAGCAATGGAAAA
>JANLOW010000406.1:0-13059 GCA_031366785.1 Bacteroidota bacterium
GGAAGGCTTTTGGAAAATAGAAAAACAATATCTTTTTCCGGATTAAAAACTATATCCTTTCTATTGTTCAATTTTAATAACTGTTTTGAATTTATTGATTCGATAACAGAATGAATACTGTTTACATCAAATGTTACCGGATCATTTCCTTGCAGTCCCAGTTGAATGGCAATATCAGTCCCATGGCCTTTTCCTGTTTTTGCCAGTGAGCCATAAAGGTGAACTTGCACTTTCACAACACTATCAAACAAGTTAAGGCCTTCGAGAGAATGTAAAAAAAGATGTGCCGCCCGCCAGGGGCCGAGAGTATGAGAACTGGAAGGTCCTACGCCAATCTTGAACATATCGAATACTGAAATTTGTTCTTGCTGAGTCATTGATTGGGGTTTATAGAGTTTTGATAAAATTATCGATAATTATTTGACCTGTCGGCTAAATTAACATCAAATAAAGCAATATTTTTACTTTTATCTACATTACTATTAAGAGCTAAGAAATATTGAATTTTCGCCTGTAACAAATCCTTATCCTTGTGCGTCACATTATTAAAGCATGGCAGAATTGATTAAATGACTACTTCTGAGTACAATATATGTGTAGATGAACATGCCGATGGGCTTTATCGTTTTATCCTTAAAAACATGAAGGACGAAGAAGAAGCACGCGATATTGTCCAGGATGCTTTTGAAAAAACGTGGCGCAATGTTGAAAATATAGAAGGGAAAAAGGCTAAAAGTTATCTTTTCACAACGGCCTATCATACAATGATCGATCGAATCAGAAAAAAGAAACATTTAAGTGATTATACTGAGGTAAATGAAGAAAGTCTCTTTCATACTGAACAATACACCGATTTAAAAAAGGTATTAAATAATGCTTTAAATCTTTTACCCGAAACACAAAAAGCGGTTATTCTTCTTCGTGATTATGAAGGATATAGTTATGAAGAAATAGGAACAATTACAGGATTAAAAGAATCTCAGGTCAAAGTTTATATATACCGTGCAAGATTATTTCTGAAAGAATATATAGGAGCACCTGAAAAAGTAATTTAAAAAGAAAAAATAGAAATGATCTCCAGATCTAATTATGAAATCGTTTTCGTCGATTATTACGACGGAAAACTGGATAAAATCCGGAAGGAGGAACTTTTTTCCTTTTTAAGTAAAAACCCTGATTTGCAAGAAGAATTTAATCTCTATTCCGGAATACAAACCTTACCTGATGTAAAAATTAATTTTAAAGGAAAAGAAAAATTAAAGAAAAACACGGTTACGATTTATAATTATAAAACATGGCTTGTTGGATATATTGAAAATGACCTTTTATCAGAGCAAAAAAAAGAAGTAGAATATTTTTTATCAAAAAATCCTTCTCTAAAAACTGAACTGGAGATTCTAAAATTATCAAGATTAACACCGGATAAAAGAATTATCTACAATAAAAAAAACGCATTAAAGAAAAGTGCTAAGATTCTTTATTTTACCCCTACACTTAAACGAATATTATCTGCAGCCGCTGTTTTAATATTTCTTACAATAACATATTTCATTATTCAGCAAATAAATTCAGTTAAATCTATTGTAGCTGACCAAAAAGATTCAAACGAACAATTACCAAATAAAAACGATATTCAAAATAGGAAAAATAAATCTATAATTGATAATAAAAATAGTTCATTAACATATACTGATAAAAAAAATAAAATAATCGAAGTCAAAGCAAAACCAATTTTTGTTTCTAGAAATAATATTAAAACCAATCCTATAATCATTAAAAAGCAGCAAAATATATTTACTGCGGACACAATATTAACACCTCAATTTGAATTGAAAAATTCACTTGTTGATAATTCTAAAGTAGACACATTAAAAACAGGGGGTCCAATCAATAGCATAACAAATAATTCAGAAGCTAAATTGGCTCAATTAAAAAATACTCTTTTAAATAACTCTGATATATTTAATAGCCTTGATCTGGATGAATTAGGAATTCTTTTAAAAGAAAAATCGAATCCCAAAACTCTCACTGAATTGGCTTCCGGTGAAATCAAAAAATTATCTAAATCGAAAGATTTCTCTCTTGATAAACAAAAAGATCCTTTGGGAAAGTCAACAACCTATGCTTTGGAAATTGGTAAACGTTTTTCTATATCCCATACAACTGATCAATAATTTTGATGCAGAGTTGGTAATGTAATCAAAGATTGTTTTTTTATTGCCGAAAGAATTATTTCCGAATATCCGTTTAAATGAAAAACTATAAGTTTAAAAATTAAATTAAGATCAAAATTCAACTCGTTTCTAATAAAAAATAATTCAATTTTATTTGTAACAAATACGACTATTGGTGCGTCCCATATATAAACACAAAAACCAAATTATGAAAACAACTATCATTATCACAGCTCTATTTTTATTATCAACCTCCGTATTCGGACAATCAAAGGTTCAAAACGAATCATTTACAAAAATAAATATTCAGGGTAATGCAAAAATTATCATCAAGCAGGATTCCGTTTGTTCTGTGAGATATACCGGAAACGATGACCCCTCCGATGATATAGCCACTATTAGCAATGGAATATTAAAAATCGGCGGTAGCCCGGATAATGAAATGAATATTTCTCTTCCATTACTTCAGGAATTAAAAATTTCGGGGCGAGGCTCAGCAACCGGTGTTTCTACATTTACAGGTGATGAATTAAATCTCGAAATAGATGGTGATGGAAAAATCATTTTGGATGTTTCAGTAAGAAAAATAGATTCTCAAATTTCCGGATTGGGAAAAATCGTACTTAGCGGAACTGCACAGGAAACTGCATTTTCAATACCTGGTTCCGGTAAAATTGACGCTTTAGGATTAAAAACTGTTAAAAGTAATGTTAATATATCAGGTGTTGGTAAATGCATGGTAGATGTTATTGATGAACTTAGTGCAGATATCAGCGGCAGCGGAAACGTAACATATAAGACACTTCCAAAAAAAATAACAAAGAATATTACAGGTATGGGAAATATAAAAGACATAACTGATGATAAATTTACAGGAAATAACAGCCCGGACACAACACGCATTAAAATAGCAAATAAACAAATATGGATAATTGGTAAAAAAGATTCTACACATGTGAAAAAAAATAAAGCAAAGCCAATTTGGGCCGGATTTGAAATGGGAATAAATTCATACATGGATAATGGCGGTACTTTTACTCTAAGTTCGGGTAAAGAAAATTTCGATCTGAAAACTGAAAAATCTATTTCAATAGGGCTCAACGTACTTCAAAAAGAAGTTGAATTAGGTAGAAGTAATATATGGCTTTTCACTGGACTTGGAATTTCCTGGAATAATTACAGGTTCAATAATAATGTATTTCTTGAAAAAGGGAATTCGACAACCGCACGCCTTGATACTACTCCCGGAATTATTTATAAAAAATCTAAACTGGTAACCAGTTATCTTACAGCTCCATTAATGCTTGAAGTCTTTACAAGCAGAACTGAGAAAAATGCTTTCCATATTGGAGCAGGTGGAATATTTGGTTTCCGAATTGGCTCCCACACAAAACAAAAAATTGAAATTGATGGAAAAGATTCTAAAATTAAAGATCATAGTGATTTCAATTTAAATCCCTTCCGTTATGGTTTCCGTGTAGCTATAGGATATGGAAAATTTAATCTTTATGCCGATTATTATGCTTCAACAATGTTCAAGAATAATAAAGGTCCTGTATTATACCCTGTCAATGCCGGGATTACTTTTGTTGGATTTTAATTATTTAAAAACCGATATCTTATTTCTCAAAAATAAATATAAAGCTTTTATCTCTTAATTTTATAACAATAAATAAAAACATGAAAACAATTAATGTTTCAGTTTATTTAAAAAATCAATATCAACTGATCCTGTATTCCGGTAAATCATTGTTAAGATAGCAAGTCCAACAGCCACTTCTGCAGCAGCAACAGCCATAATAAAAAATACGAATATTTGTCCTGCAGGATCCGACAAGTAAGTTGAAAAAGCAACGAGTAAAAGATTAACAGCATTCAGCATTAGCTCAATACACATAAAAATAATAATCGCATTTCGACGAAACAGAACTCCAATTACTCCTATACAAAATAGTAACGTGCTCAGTAAAACATAATAATTCAGTGGTACAGAGCGGAAAATATTGTTTACGTTTTCCATTATTTAATATTTTTTTTACCAAGCATTACGGTTCCTACCATTGCAACAAGAAAAAGTATGGATGAAATTTCAAAAGGTAACATGAAATCATTATACAATGCTTTTCCAAGACCTTTTATCATTCCAACCTGAACTCCAGATGTTGGAAGCATGGAATCAGTTGAAGAACGCAATGCACCAACAAGTACAACCATAAGCAGCCCACCGGCAATAGTTGCTGAAAATTTCAATAACTTGCTTTTATGTGGTTCTGCATCAGCATTTAAGTTAAGCATCATTATTACATAAAGAAATAAAACCATTATTGCACCGGCATAAACGATAATATGAACAGCTGCAAGAAATTGAGCATTCAACAAAACATAATGTCCGGCAATTGCAAAAAAAGTCAGAATTAAATAAAGTACACTATGGATAGGGTTTTTTGAAACAACTACCATTAAAGCACAGAGAATTGACAAAAAAGAAAGAAAATAAAAAAGAGATAATATCACTGGAATTGATGTTTTGGGATTATGTATTTAATTGATTATGTTGAAGTGTTTTGTCTTTTTTGAATTCAATAACTTCTTTTGTTTGACGCTTACTTATATCGATTGGATCATTCACAGATTCTACAAGTTTATCTTTCCCATAAATAAATTCATTTCTTTCAAAAGATGTAGGAACAAGTTGATCGGTTAAAAATATTGCTTCTTTCGGACAGGCTTCTTCGCAAAGCCCACAAAAAATACAACGAAGCATATTAATTTCATACATCGATGCATATTTCTCTTCGCGATATAATTTTTCATCGCCAATTTTTCTTTCTTCGGCAGTCATCGTAATTGCTTCTGCAGGACAAGCCACTGCACATAATCCGCAAGCAGTGCAACGCTCTGCACCATTTTCATCACGCTTTAAAACATGTTGACCACGATATACCGGTGCAAATTCACGTTGTTCTTCAGGATATGATACCGTTGCCTTTTTTCTAAAAAAATGCTTCAAAGTAATTGTCATGCCATTTAGAATAGCAGGAAAATACAGTTTCTCAAGAAACGTAAGTTCCTTTTTGACGACTACTTTGCTTTTATTGGTTAGAGGTTGCACTCTTTGGTTATTAGTTATTAGTTATTGGTAATTAGTTTATTGGTTAATAGTTATTTGTTATTTGTTTAAAGATTTTTAAGGGCTACTTTTTAATTATTCTGACAAAAGGGTTTCAGGATTGACAAGTTTTTATTTAAGTTTTCCGAAATACCACATGGCAAGACCGGTGATGAATATATTTAAGATTGATAAAGGAATTAGTTTTTTCCAGCCAAGAGTCATTAGTTGATCGTAACGAAAGCGTGGCAATGTCCAGCGAATCCACATAAAGAAAAATATAAAGAAAAATATTTTTCCAAATAAGAATACCGTGCCGGCCAAACTTAAAACATTTGGATCGTGAATAAACCTTCCTATGAATGGCATATTGTATCCTCCAAAATATAATGTACTGATTATTGCTGAAGAGATGAACATGTTTATATATTCAGCAAATAAATAAAATCCTAATTTCATAGAACTGTATTCGGTATGATATCCGCCAACAAGTTCAGTCTCACATTCCGGAAGATCAAAAGGTGCACGGTTGGTTTCTGCAAAGGCACAAATAAGGAAAATAATAAATCCGAGCGGTTGATAAAAAATATTCCAGTTTCCTCCGGCTTGTTGCTCAGTAATTTCGCGAACACTTAAAGTTCCTGTCATCATCACCAAAGCAATTATAGAAAGTCCCATTGCTATTTCATAACTTATCATCTGAGAAGATGCACGCAATGCTCCAAGAAGTGAATATTTATTATTTGATGCCCAACCACCAATCATAATACCATAAACGCCGATAGAAACAACTCCGAATACGTATAAAATTCCAATGTTTACATCCGTAGCCTGCAAAGGATAAAATACTCCACTAATAGTAAGACCATTTCCCCAGGGAATAACTGCACTGGTCATTAGAGCAGTCATCATAGAGAGACATGGACCCAGAATGAATAAAAATTTATTTGAGACGTCGGGAATAATTTCTTCCTTCATGAACATCTTTACTCCATCGGCAACCGGTTGTAATAAACCAAAAATTCCTGCTCTGTTTGGTCCTAAGCGATCTTGCATAAATGCCGCTACTTTCCTTTCTGCATATGTAGAGTACATTGCAATAAGCAAAGAAAGCATGAACACCGAAACGATGATTGCTATTTTTACGATGACAAAAGTTGATATCATTTATTCGTTTTAATTTCTGAAGATGAAATTTGCTTTCCTATTGGTACCACCTGAACATTATTCAACAATGGCTTATGTTCCGGTTCTTGTAATGTATAATGGTTTTGCGAAATTACTGAATGACGCTCGATATTACTTGGACCGTCAATTATCCAATCGGAAGTTTCTTTTTTACTAAATCTGCAATCATTACAAATCCAATCAATGACTTCTCCGTATTTATCCTTTCTACCTGTAACACGGAAAACTTCATTTCCCTTCAACCACAACATAACCTTTCCGGCACATTTCGGACAATCACGATGAGCGTCGACAGGATTTACATACCAAACACGGCTTTTGAAACGAAAGGTACGATCTGTAAGCGCGCCAACAGGGCAAACATCGATCATATTTCCTGAGAAATCGTTGTCGATGGCTTGCTTAATGTACGTACTTATTTCCGAAACATCTCCCCGGTTTAGTACTCCATGAATACGGTGATCTGTAATCTGATCAGCGACTTTGACACATCGATAACAAAGAATGCAGCGCGTCATATGAAGTTTAATCATTTCTCCGATATCGATTTTTTCAAACGTACGGCGAGGAAATTCATAACGAGTTTTCTCAAGTCCGTGCTCATAGGCTAAATCCTGTAAATGACATTCACCGGCCTGGTCACAAATCGGGCAATCGAGTGGATGATTAATTAGAAGAAACTCGACGACACCGGCACGAGCTTCTAATAAGTCGGGAGCGGTTATGTTTTGAACTTCCATTCCGTCCATAACAGTAGTCCGGCATGAAGCAACGGGTTTAGGCATTGGACGCGGGTCTTTTTCAGAACCTTTAGTTACTTTAACAATGCATGTTCTGCAATACCCTCCGCTGGTTTTTAAAGTTGTATAATAACACATTGCCGGAGGAACAATTTCACCGCCGATTAAACGTGCTGCATTAAGGATAGTTGTTCCATCGGGTACTTCAATTGTTTTTCCGTCTATTGTTACTTTGGGCATCTTTCTGTAAGTCAAAAGTTAAAAGTCAAAAATAAAATCAATTTTTTAAAATTAGTCGATTCTAATTTTACAACTATTGATCCTATTATTTTCTAATTTCTTGTAATTCTTTTATTAAATTTTTAGACTGGTCTACCAAATGATAAACCGAATCAATAAGTTCTAACCAATAATCCGTTTCATTTGCAGATCGTAATGCAATTTTATAATTTAACAGCAACCAAAAACACCCTCATTTAATAAAATAAATTTATTGTGTCTTGGTTTTCCATATTACACTTTTGATTTTTGATTTTTAATGCACCAATTCCCTTGTCTTCACTAACTCCTCAAACTCTTTCCTGAAATGTCTTATCGCACTTGCAACCGGCCAGGCTGCAGCGTCGCCAAGAGGACAAATAGTTTTTCCTTCGATCTTTGATTGTATATCAAACAATAAATCGACATCGCTTATTTTACCATGGCCTTCGAGTAATCGGTGTAATATTTTTTCCATCCATCCGGTTCCTTCGCGGCAAGGTGAACATTGTCCGCAACTTTCGTGATGATAGAATCGTGTAAAGTTCCAAAGATTTTTTACAATGTTCGTTGTTTCATCCATAACAATAAATCCTCCTGATCCAAGCATTGTTCCTGTTGCAAAACCACCATCACTAAGTGATTCATACGACATCAGTCGCGGTTCACCATTTGTAGTTTTAAGAATTAGGTCAGCAGGTAAAATTGGAACAGAAGAACCTCCGGCCACAACAGCTTTTAGTTTTTTTCCGCCTAAAATTCCGCCACAATATTCTTCGCTGTAAATAAATTCTTCAACTGGAACACCCATTTCTATTTCATAAACTCCGGGTTTATTAATATGTCCGCTGGCGGAAATAAGTTTTGTTCCGGTACTTTTACCAATTCCAATTTTTGCATACTCTTCTCCCCCATCATTTATAATCGGAACGACGGCGGTAATTGTTTCTACATTATTTACAACAGTAGGACAACCATATAAACCTGCAACGGCAGGGAAAGGTGGTTTGATGCGAGGATTGCCTCGTTTTCCTTCGAGAGATTCGAGTAGGGCGGTTTCTTCACCGCAAATGTATGCACCGGCACCGACATGAACATAAATATCGTGAGAGAATTCAGATCCTGCTATATTTTTACCAAGCCATCCATTAGCATAAGCCTCTTCGATTGCTTTTTCAAGAATATGTATGATGTAATAATATTCTCCTCTGATATAGATATAAGAAATTTTTGCTCCTAATGCATAACTCGATGTTATCATTCCTTCGAGGAGCAAATGAGGGTGGCGTTCCATAAGATATCTATCTTTAAAAGTACCCGGTTCTGATTCATCCGCATTACATACCAGGTAACGTTCAACACCGGGAGGTTTTGCGAGGAAACTCCATTTCATTCCTGTAGGAAATCCGGCACCGCCACGGCCTCGCAGACCGCTTTTCTTCACTTCTTCCGTAACGGCTTCGGGTGTCATTGTTTTCACTGCTTTCTCAACGGAAGCATATCCGCCATTCGAACGATAAACATCGTAATTACGAATTCCCGGTACGTTATCATATTTAAGAAGTAGTTTCTTTCCCATAATTATATCGTTCGTGGTTCCGGTTGATCGAGGTACGTTTTCCTTTTTCCTTCACTGCGAAATCGCTGAAGCAATGAATCAGTTTTTTCAAAAGTAAGATTTTCATAATAATCAGGGCCAACTTGCATCATAGGAGCTGTGCCACAAGAGCCAAGACATTCGACTGTTTTCAAGGTGAACATTCCATCGGATGTAGTTTCTCCAACTTTTATATTTAATTTTTTTTCAAGGTGAATGATTAATTCTTCAGCACCGCGAAGCCAGCAGGAACTGGTTCGACAAACTTCGATATGACATTTACCAATTGGTTTTAGATTAAACATTGAATAAAAGGAAGCGACTTCATAAACTTCAACCGGCTGAATTGAAAGAATTGAAGCTACATAATCCATAACTTCAGCACTAAGCCAACCGTCAAATTCAGCCTGAGCAATATGTAGAACAGGAATCAATGCCGATTTATGTTTCCCTTCCGGGTAACGCTTCATCATGCGCTGTACAAGTTCAAGAGTTTTATCTGAAAATTTTATTTGCTTTCCGTTTTGCATTTTTCAATCATCAATTTAAACTTAATATCAAGCGTCGAGCTCTCCTGCTATAACATTCATTGAACTTAATGTAAGGATTGCATCACTCAAAAAACTACCCCGTATCATTTCAGGGTAAGCCTGGTAATAAATAAAGCAAGGACGACGGAAGTGCAATCGAAATGGCTGACGGCTTCCATCGCTTATCAGATAATATCCAAGTTCACCATTACCGCCTTCAACACAATGATAAACTTCTCCTTTGGGAACATCTGTTTCACCCATTACAATTTTAAAATGATAAATCAGAGCTTCCATATTATTATATACTTCTTCTTTCGGTGGAAGATAAAAAGAAGGAATATCAGCATGAAAGGATTTCTGATCTTTAAGATTTTTTATTTTATCGATAGCTTGTCTTATTATACTAAGGCTTTGCCACATTTCCTCTTCACGAACCATGAAACGATCATAGGTATCACCATTTGTTCCAATAGGAATTTCAAATTCGAAATCCTGATACGAGGAATAAGGATTCATTAGTCTTACATCATAATCCACTCCTGCTGCACGAAGATTAGGTCCGGCAAAACTATAATTCAATGCTCTTTCGGCTGATATACTTCCACATCCAATTGTACGATCCATGAAAATACGATTTCGTACAAGTAGTTTTTCAAACTCTTTTAAGCCAACAGGAAATTCGAGAAGGAAGCGATCGAGTTTTTTCCAGACAACATCATTGAAGTCTCTTTCAAAACCGCCAATCCGACCTATGTTAGTGGTAAGTCTTGCTCCGCAGATTTCTTCAAAAATTTCATAGATTAATTCCCGCCACTGAAAGACATAAAGAAAACCGGTCATGGCTCCTGTATCGACGCCGATAACGCTGTTACAAACGAGGTGATCAGAAATCCGTGAGAGCTCCATTACGATTACTCTCATGTAATCAACACGTTTTGGTAATTCAGCTTTGATAAGCTTTTCTACAGTCATATACCATCCTAAATTATTGATGGGAGATGAACAATAGTTAAGACGATCGGTAAGTGGAGTAACCTGATAAAAAGGTTTATGTTCGGCAAGTTTTTCAAAGGCACGATGAATATAACCGATAGTAGAAACTGCATCGACAATAATTTCACCATCCATCGTAAGGACATTTTGAAAAATCCCATGTGTTGCAGGATGTGTAGGGCCAAGATTAAGTGTTGTATACTGTTTCTTTTCCTGTTGGGATTTTATATCGTTGCCTAAATCCATTCCTTGTTAATAATTAATTTAATTTTTTATAACCGCCGGGTTTACGACCAAACATTGTATCATCTTTATCATATCTTGTTAAGTCTTCAACAGGATATTCTTTTCTCATAGGGAAATAATCCATATCATCTACGTTTAATATTCTCGTCAGATTAGGATGGCCCTTAAAACGAAAGCCATAAAAATCAAATGCTTCCCGTTCCATCCAGTTAGCACCGGAAAATAATGGTGTAAGAGAATCAAATTGCAGATCATCCACTGTTGCGAAAGCCTTAAAGCGAATTCGGATATTATGAATTAGGCTATGAACCTGATACATCATTGCAAAAGGTTTTTCTGTTTCAGGAAGATGAATTCCGCATAAGGTAGTTAGGAAACGAAATTGAAATATTTCATCGTCGTATAAAAAACGAATGACTTCGAAAATTTTATTTTTATCAATTGTAAAAACCGGAAAATCGTAAAGTTGCTCCTGCATTAAAATTGCATTGCCGAATTTTTCTTTTAATGCTTCTGCGATTTGGTTGTTATCAAGTTTGCTCATTTTTCAATCGTATTATTTTTCATTTACTCAATACCGTATGAAGCAAGCAGTGCTTTATATTCAGGAGAATTTCTTCTTCTGAGTGATTCATTTTGTATAAGCTTTTGAATATTTAATATTCCATCAATAATTTGTTCAGGACGAGGCGGGCAACCGGGAACATAAACATCAACAGGCATGATATGATCTATTCCTTGCAGTACAGGGTATGAATCAAAAATACCGCCGCTGGAAGCACAAGCACCAACTGATAATACCCAACGCGGCTCTGCCATTTGTTCATAGACGTGTCTCAATACTGTCCCCATCTTTTTTGAAATTGTCCCCATAACCATTAGAAGATCAGCCTGCCTTGGAGAAAAGCTAAGCCGCTCAGAACCAAATCGGGCTAAGTCATAAGTTGAAGCCATCGTAGCCATAAATTCAATTCCACAGCAAGATGTTGCAAATGGAAGAGGCCATATTGAATTTTTTCTGGCAAGCCCTACTGCTTTATCTAAAGAAGTTGCAAAAAATCCGGGGCCTTCAAAACCGGGTGGAGTTTCTGCAACTTTTATTTCTAGTGGTTTAGTTTGTATCTCTTTCATTTTATTATTTTGAATCTGATTACTCCCATTTCAAAGCGCCTTTCTTTATGACATAGAAAAAACCAACAAGGAATATGCTCATAAAAAGAAACATTTCTAAGAGCCCGTTTACGCCTAAGTCTTTAAAATTAACTGCCCAAGGGTACATGAATATTACTTCCACATCAAACAAAACAAAAAGTATAGCCACCAGGAAGTATTTAATAGAAAATGGAATTCGGGCATTCCCCTGGGATTCAATGCCACATTCAAAAGTTTCCAGCTTGACCTTAGACTTCCTTTTAGGCCCAAGTAAGTGCGTGGAAATCATGACTATAGATACAAATCCCAAAGCAACAATAAATTGAATTAAGATAGGTAAATACTCTGCTGTTTGGTTGCTCATTATTTCTATAAAAAGGAGAACAAATTTAGGGTTTTATATTGAAAGGCGTACAAAATACTATGTACAATATCTTACTTTTTTTTGCTGAGCTTTGATCTTAAAAGAAAGTAATTGACAAAATCTTGTCAGTTCTTTAAACAATTTTCCAATATATTCGTTTCAAAATATAGATTATGTATTATTATATAAAAGACTTCTTAACAGATTGGGAATATGAAAGTGATTCAACAATTAAATTGTTCTGTAACCTCGCCGATGATTCTCTGGGAAAAAAAATTCATCCCAATATTCGTACATTAGGTTTTTTAAGCTGGCATATCATTCATACAATGCAGGAAATGTTATTACGAACGGGTTTAAAAGTTGATATTAAAGAGCAACAAAATTATAATGGTGAAAGTGTAAAAGAAATCTGCGACATGTATGAAAAAGGGAAACGATCAGTCTCTGAAACAATTAAAAAAAACTGGACAGATGCAGATCTTGGAAAAGAAGATGAAATGTATGGAGATATGTGGAAACGCGGAATGACGCTTTCAATTCTAATTCGCCATCAGGCTCATCATCGCGCAGAAATGGTTATTTTAATGCGTATGCTGGAACTTCCGGTTATCGGTATTTACGGTCCGGTAAAAGAAGAATGGGCACAATGGGGGATGGAAGCAATGAAGTAGTATCATGTATCAAGTATCAAGTATCAAGTAT
>JANLOW010000414.1:0-4413 GCA_031366785.1 Bacteroidota bacterium
GGAAATGTCTTTCCATATCAACTTTAATGGCATCTTTCATTTCGTTTGGAGAATCAGCTATGGTGCATAACGATTCGAGTCCGGTATTGATGACCATGGGAGTATTTACGATACAACTTCTCCCGCTGAATAAAGCAGAAATCAATTTAAGTTTTATTCCTGTCGCCTGAAAAGTTGGAAGTATGTTGCATTGTGCTTCTGATATCAGTTTTTGAATTTCATTGTGCGATAAATCGTCTTTCAAAACAATATTTCCGGAAAGCTTAACAGCTTTTCTTAATTCGAGTGAAGGCTTATTACCTGCAATCAAAAGATTATAGGGTAGATCGTTAAATATCTTTTCAATAAGATAAATTGCTGCTTCATTATTTTCTCCAATAGATAAATTTCCATGATAAAAAGCAAAATCACTTTTCCCGGGTTCAATTTTTACTTTATCATACTGATGAAAAGCGGGTATATAATGTACACCCTTAAATGAGTTTAGAAAATGCGCTGTATCAGAGGGTGAAATAGCAGCAATGGCAGTAGCTTTTTGCAGATTAGATTCATACTTAAATAACTTTCCGGCTTCATTGTAAAAATAATATCTTTTAAAAACATTTTTTTCAATTCGTGCAAGGCTGTTGTAATATTCATGCTCTACATTATGCGTTCGTACTACCATTTTCCTGTCTTTGAAAAGCGGATCATTCATTAAAAATGTTGAATGAAGTCCTTCCATTATTATCGGATAATTGTCTTTGAGAAGATTCGCTTTTAATTCGGGTGAATTCCGCGTAAGAACGATAAATGGATAGGTATTGAATAATAATGATTTCGAAGTCTTCCGTGTATAATAAAAAACTTTTTCGGCAATGCTGTTCAATTCCAACGATGGCTTTCTACCATATTCGTAACAATGGAGGTAAACAGAAACACCTTCTTCATTTAATGCTTTTAATTTATAGAATACATCTATAACACCGCCGTAATCCGGCGGATATGGAATATCAAAAGCAATTAAATGCAATTTAAGTTTTGCCGGCATCTGCAAATAATTCTAAAAATTTGAATTGTTCCTTTTCCCAGCACAATTCAGTGGCTGCAAGGTTTAAATTTTTCTTCCACCGTACAAGGCGATTTTCATCGGAAATTATTTCAATCATTTTTTCAGAAATATTTTTAGGATCAATGGAAGATGTGATAAGTCCAATGTCGTATTTTTCAATTACCTTTTTTACTTCCGGCAAATCAGTTGCAAGAATAGGTAATTGAGCTTGTATATAATCAAATAATTTATTCGGAAGAGAAAATTTGTAATTGAGATTGTTGTCTTTGTCCAAGGTAAGTCCAATATCAGCCATTCGGGTAAAACGGATTAATTCTTTTAACGGTTGCTTTGGAATAAAAAAAACTTTTTCTGTAAGACCTTTGGAGGCTACTCTGTCCTTTAATTTTTGAATTACATCACCACCACCGATGAAAACTAAAACAGCGCCAGGCACCAGATTGATTGCATCAATTGATTCTTCTGCTCCGCGATGGATATTAATTCCTGCACCCTGAAATAAAAATATTTTAACATTTTCAGGTATCCCCCACTCCGACCTATTTACAATTGGTAAAGAAAGATCTGCAGCAAAAGGAAGATTTCTTACCGTCTTAACCGGCACATTATACCTTGCTTTATAAAATCCGGCGATTGAATCATTCACAGTCATTACTTCAGAAAGGCGTGGAAAAATCCATTGCTCCATTTTCAACCAGATGAAACGAATGCATGGACGATTGACGAGTTCAGGAATCTCAGTAAAATACTCATGGCTATCATAAACTAGTTTGATCTTTTTTAATCTAGAAGCCAAAAAATTCGCGGTAAGTGTATCGAGATCATTGGCCAGATAAATATCTGCTTTATTAAATAACAGATAGAGGAAGAGCCTGATATTATAACTGGCATAAAACAAAGGGCCTTTTTCAAACCAAAGTTTAAACCTCTTTGCTTTATAAGGCCGTTCTTCCATTGGCAAGGATTTTTTTAGCTTTCTTCCAATGAGGATAACCTCCATTCCCTGCTTATGTAGCGTTAAAGCCGCACGATTTACACGCTGATCAGTGACTAAGTCGCTAACAACAGAGATAATTACTTTTTTCCTGGCTGAAGATTGCATTAGAACAATGGCAAGTAAAAGAAAAAAACGTTAATGAGCACTAATATATTTAGTTAATGGAAAATGGGAAGGGAAATGAGAGTCAAGAATCAAGAGACTAAAGACTAGAGACTAGAAACTAGAAACTAGAAAAGAGTTAGAAAATTGTATTAAATACTTAAATTTAACTGAAATAAATCTTTCTATTTCGGGCTGAAAGGGTTAATTTTAAGGGTTATTAAAAAGAATGGGTTTACATTGAAATTTTGCTCAAGATTAAAATTATTATTCTGCATTTTTTTTCACTAATCGACGAATTTAACGATCTTTGCAAATAGGCATTTTGAAGTAAAAATAATCTGTACTCTCACTAAATATTGGCGAAACGTAAAATAGAAAACTCAATGACAGACATAGAAAGAGAAAAACATTTCGAAGAAAGAATAGCCCGGGGAGAAATCATTGAACCGAAGGATTGGATGCCGGAGCGATATCGCAAACAACTCATTCGAATGATGAGCCAGCATGCACATTCTGAAATTGTGGGTATGCTGCCGGAAGGAAACTGGATTACACGTGCTCCCAGCCTCCGCCGTAAAGTTGTTTTACTTGCTAAAGTACAGGATGAAGCGGGTCATGGACTATATATTTATAGCGGAACAGAAACATTAAATATAAGCAGAGAAGAAATTTACAATGATTTCCTATCTGGTAAAGCAAAGTATTCGAGCATTTTTAATTATCCGACATTATCATGGGGTGATATCGGTGCCATTGGATGGCTGGTTGATGGTGCTGCCATAGTAAACCAAACAGTTCTTGCTAAAGGGTCGTATGGTCCTTATGCACGTGCCATGGTTCGAATTTGTAAGGAAGAAAATTTTCATCATAAACAAGGTTATGAAATATTAGTAACACTGATGAAAGGAACACCTGAACAAAGAGCAATGGCGCAGGATTCAATAAATCGTTTCTGGTGGCCTTCATTGATGATGTTTGGTCCGTCTGATAAAGATTCACCTAACAGTGCTGAACTTTTACGATGGAAAGTGAAAAGATATTCTAATGATGAATTAAGGCAACGATTTATTGACAGAACAATTCCACAGGCAGAAAATATTGGTATTAAAATTCCTGACCCACTATTAAAATGGAATGAACAGACAAAACATTATGATTATGGTGAAATAGATTGGGAAGAATTTTTTAATGTTATTAAAGGAAACGGTATTTGTAATCATGAACGAATGGAAGCGCGTCGAAAAGCACATGAAGAAGGTGCATGGGTAAGAGAAGCTGCAGAAGCATATGCAAACAAATATTTACAGAAAGAAGTGGCGGCGTGAATCAAGTATCAAGTATCAAGTATCAAGTATCAAGTATCAAGTATCAAGTATCAAGAAAAAAAATATTTAACAAAGTTACTACTTAATTAAAATGAGAAAACGTTAAATCGTGCGGACGAGCTGATGTGTGGACGTGTACACGTGTTCTCGTCAAATCGTCTACTCGTGTTCTCGTGTTCTCGTCAAATCGTGTTCTCGTCTACACTAAAACCAATAATATGAGTTCCTCTCAATGGCCTTTGTGGGAAGTATTTACGCAAAAAAAAGCCGGCTTACCATTTGAACATGCAGGAAGTGTGCATGCACCGGATAAAGAAATGGCATTACAAAATGCAAGAGATGTTTATTCAAGGAGAAAAGAAGCAACATGCCTTTGGGTAGTTCTCTCTGAAAATATTGTTTCAAGTACACCGGAAGACATGGGTTCATTTTTCGATCCGGCCAATGATAAAATATACAGGAATCCTAATTTTTATAAAACACCGGGAGTCGTTTTTGAATAGAGAATAATAAAGAATGGAAAAATCATTAAACAAATTTATTTCAGAATATTCTCTTAGAATTGGCGATACCAGTCTTATTGTTGGTCAACGGCTGGGTGAATGGTGCGGACATGGGCCGATAATAGAAGAAGATATTGCACTTACAAATATTTCCCTAGATCTTATCGGACAAGCCAGAGCTTTTCTGACGTATGCCGGAGAAATGATGGAAATAAAAAAAAGTGAAGATGATTTAGCTTTTTTCAGAGATGCAAGAGAATATAGAAACTCAATACTTTCTGAACAACCCAATGGTGATTTTGCACAAACAATTCTTCGTCAGCTTTTCATCAGCACATTTCAGTTTTATTTTTTTGAACGATTAAAATCAAGCAAAGACGAAACTTTTGCCGCTCTTGCAGAAAAATCACACAAAGAAACTGCATATCATCT
>JANLOW010000432.1:0-1683 GCA_031366785.1 Bacteroidota bacterium
GACTATATTTTTTTCATCAATAATCTGACCTTCTGATGTTGCATCAATTCCAAGATTCATTACATCCGGACGAATAATACCTTTATTTAACAATGAACAGAAAAGTAAACTCTTTTGTTTTCGGATATCCGTTTCCGGGCCAGTACAGTTAATAATACGTGCTACTTTCAGTATTAACTCCGACTGATCTTTCCGTTTCCGGATTATAATTTCAAAACCATTTTCACCTTCAGTAATATTTCGAATTCGTCCTGCAATCACTTTTAGTTCTTCTTCATTGATCATTTGCTGAATCTCCTGATGCACAAAAGCCGGAAGACGATGTCTGGCAACTCCCCATAAGTGGCGAAGGTGCATCATAAATTTTTTCTTATCGTTCAGTGATAAATGTTGCCAAATCTCCTGTGTTTTCACTCTGATGGCATCAACAACTGTTTCTCCCGGTAAACCGCGTTTACGGGCAGCACGAATATGTTTGTAAAAAAGACGAAATAAATTCTCAAGATCGTATGGAGGCAAAAGTTCATCAAGAATATATTGCTGAGGTGGCAGTTTGCGGTGAGGTAGAATATTGTAACCGTGTGGTGAGAGTGCAATAATTTTTCCTTTAAAATTCTTTTCTCTCAAACCGATTATAACATCTACCATCGTGAGGCCGGTTCCAATAATTAGTGTAGTTTGATCATCTTGTAAACCAAGTACAGCATTTTCAAACCAGGGATTGGAAAAATAGTTTTTGCTTTGAAGAAAAGCTTGATTTGAAAGTGTGGGCGGGCCAGGTTCACAATTCCCAGTTGCTAATATAATTTTATCAGATATAATATTTATACCTGAAGTAGTCCTGACAATTAACCGGTGATTGTGTTTGTCGATATCTGTTGCTTCATCATCAATAATCTGCAGACTTACATTTGCCGGAATATTATTAATTTTTTCTTCAAATATTTCGTCTAGGTATCTTCCGTAAATATTTCTTGGCAAATAAGTAAATGGCAGTTCGTCATTATTAAAAAAAATATTCTCCTGATTGAGACACCATTTCAAAAAATGATCCGGCTGATCATGAAATGCACTCATATTTTTAGTCTCTACATTTAATAGATGAAGATCCGAATACGTTTTATAAGCTACACCTCTGGCTATCGGATAACCTTTATTGATTAGAGTTATTGCAATTTTTTTATCAGCGTTATTAATTAGATTGATGAGTGTCATCACTCCACAGAAACCGCCACCAATAATTACTACTGAAAATTCTGAATCTGAATGCATAAAAAAGAAAGATGGATATGGAACGAATATACATTTTTGGAAGTATCCCTGAAACTAATGGAATAAATAATTATTAAGGCGTATTTGTTAGCACTTCATTGTAAATTAGAACCTATTTTTTAAATTAGATGTACCTAATTATTTTTTAAAAATATCTGTTTGTATAGTCTAACACTAATTAAAAGGATCAATTAACGAAGAGCAAAATTCATTTAAAAAAATTTACAAACAATGTGCTTCGAACAAAATTAAGCGCTTACCTGGGCACGTATAATATTCAAAGCACCACCCGCTTTAAACCATTCGATCTGATTATGATTGTAAGAATGATTGACATTAAATTCATCCGAGGTTCCGTCACTGTGATGAAGGACAATAGAAAGCGGAATCCCCGTTTTGAAATTATTTAAT